>NZ_VNXE01000045.1:0-848 GCF_009820115.1 Escherichia sp. HH41S | reverse complement strand
GTGGTGCGGTTATTCAGCACCTCGGTGTTCATGTTCTTCTGCGCGTGGATGTAGACCTGTTCTTTCCCTGTCGCATCGTCAAACTTCAGTTCATTAAACCCGCTGCCCTTATAGGTTTTCGAACGAATGGTCATCTGCGTCTTTGTTCCCGGCAGGCTGCCGGGGGTGCGGTTTTCCTGGTGGTAGGTACGCCCCATAATAATCGGCTGGTCCGGATCGCCGTTGAGGAAGTCCACAATGACCTCCTGACCCACACGCGGTATCGCCAGGTTACCAAACCCGGTGCCTGCCCACGCCTGTGCCACACGGATCCAGCATGAACTGTCCTGGTTTGACGGGTTATAACGGTCCCAGTTAAATTTCACCCGCACGCGACCATGTTCGTCGCAGAAGATTTCCTCGCCTGCCGGTCCCGTCACGACGGCGCTCTGCGGGCCATCCACCAGCGGTTTCAGCAACGGCTGTGGCCGCCATGTCCGGTCTGCCGGTATTACCGCAAAGTGGTTATTCAGCGTGGTACCTGAACCACTGCGTCCCGGCACCGCCTGCGGCTGCTCGCCGTGCAGTTCACTTGCCACCACCTGCCATTCCCGGTTCAGGTTCGCCTGCGGATGCCCCGTCAGCGCAATTCGCCGTCCCGGCCATATCTCCGGAGAACGGCTTGTTCCGCGCGCCACTTCTGCGTTGTTTCGCCAGCCATCCATCTGCCAGCGGGCAAAGTTCTGCCCGTGGGCACCCTTGAAACGTCCGGGGTAGTCATACACTTCATACTGTGTGCGCTGGTAATCCTGGTGCTGGCCTTCCTGATCAAAACGCCCTGCCCAGCCGGGTCGTTTAAAGGTGTAGTC
>NZ_VNXE01000029.1:0-850 GCF_009820115.1 Escherichia sp. HH41S | reverse complement strand
CGGTTGGAAGGCCATTCCGGCAGTACGCTCAGGATATGGCGCAGATACGCTTCCGGATCGATACCGTTCAGACGGCAAGTGCCGATCAGCCCGTACAACAGTGCTCCACGCTCGCCGCCGTGATCGCTGCCAAAGAACATAAAGTTTTTCTTTCCGAGACAGACTGCACGAAGCGCTCTTTCCGCAGCATTATTATCCGCCTCCGCCAGACCGTCATCACTGTAATAACAGAGGGCATCCCACTGATTCAGTACATAGCTGAACGCTTCGCCCAGTCTGGATTTTTTCGACAGCGTACCATTCTTCTCCACCATCCATTCATGCAGCGACGTCAGTAACACTTTGCTTCGCTGCTGCCTGACGGCAAGACGCTCTGACTCCGGTAATCCCCGTATTTCATCCTCGATGGCGTACAGTTCACTGATTCGCTTCAGGGCTTCTTCTGCCGTCGCACTTTTGCTGCTGATGTATACATCGTGGATTTTTCTCCGGGCATGGGCCCAGCACGCAACTTCTGTCAGCGCACCACCTTCACGTTCTGCACTGAACAGCCTGTCATAACCTGTGAACGCATCCGCCTGCAGGATACCCCGGAAGGGGCGGAGGTGTTGCTCCGGGTGTTTCCCCTGCCGGTTCGGTGAGTACGCGAACCAGACCGCCGGAGGAGATGACGAACCCGCATTGCGATCATCCCGGACATACGTCCAGATGCGCCCTGTTTTCGTCTTTTTCAGGCCCGGTGCCAGTACCTTTACCGGTGTGTCGTCAGTGTGAAGCTTGCGGGTATTCATCACATAACGGTACAGGGCATCATTCAGCGGCGTCATTAACTGGCAGCACGCGTCAACCC
>NZ_VNXE01000084.1:0-854 GCF_009820115.1 Escherichia sp. HH41S | reverse complement strand
GGGCGCATTCTGCAGGTGCCGTCGAACTATAACCCGCAGACGCGGCAATACAGCGGTATCTGGGACGGAACGTTTAAGCCAGCATACAGCAACAACATGGCCTGGTGTATGTGGGATATGCTGACCCATCCGCGCTACGGCATGGGGAAACGTCTTGGTGCAGCGGATGTAGATAAATGGGCGCTGTATGTCATCGGCCAGAATTGCGACCAGTCGGTGCCGGACGGCTTTGGCGGCACGGAGCCGCGCATCACCTGTAACGCTTACCTGACCACACAGCGTAAGGCGTGGGATGTGCTCAGTGATTTCTGTTCGGCGATGCGCTGTATGCCGGTATGGAACGGGCAGACGCTGACGTTCGTGCAGGACAGACCGTCGGATAAGGTGTGGACCTATAACCGCAGTAATGTGGTGATGCCGGATGATGGTGCGCCGTTCCGCTACAGCTTCAGCGCCCTGAAAGACCGCCATAATGCTGTTGAGGTGAACTGGATTGACCCGGATAACGGCTGGGAGACGGCGACAGAGCTTGTGGAGGACACGCAGGCCATTGCCCGTTACGGTCGTAACGTCACGAAGATGGATGCCTTTGGCTGTACCAGCCGGGGGCAGGCACACCGCGCCGGGCTGTGGCTGATTAAAACGGAACTGCTGGAGACGCAGACCGTGGATTTCAGCGTGGGTGCTGAAGGGCTTCGCCATGTACCGGGCGATGTCATTGAAATCTGCGATGATGACTATGCCGGTATCAGCACCGGTGGTCGCGTGCTGGCGGTGAACAGCCAGACCCGGACGCTGACGCTCGACCGTGAAATCACGCTGCCATCCTCCGGTACCACGCTGATAAGCCTGGT
>NZ_VNXE01000115.1:0-897 GCF_009820115.1 Escherichia sp. HH41S | reverse complement strand
CGTCACCGCCAGTTAATCCGGAGAGTCAGCGATGTTCCTGAAAACCGAATCATTTGAACATAACGGTGTGACCGTCACGCTTTCTGAACTGTCAGCCCTGCAGCGTATTGAGCATCTCGCCCTGATGAAACGGCAGGCAGAACAGGCGGAGTCAGACAGCAACCGGAAGTTTACTGTGGAAGACGCCATCAGAACCGGCGCGTTTCTGGTGGCGATGTCCCTGTGGCATAACCATCCGCAGAAGACGCAGATGCCGTCCATGAATGAAGCCGTTAAACAGATTGAGCAGGAAGTGCTTACCACCTGGCCCACGGAGGCAATTTCTCATGCTGAAAACGTGGTGTACCGGCTGTCTGGTATGTATGAGTTTGTGGTGAATAATGCCCCTGAACAGACAGAGGACGCCGGGCCCGCAGAGCCTGTTTCTGCGGGAAAGTGTTCGACGGTGAGCTGAGTTTTGCCCTGAAACTGGCGCGTGAGATGGGGCGACCCGACTGGCGTGCCATGCTTGCCGGGATGTCATCCACGGAGTATGCCGACTGGCACCGCTTTTACAGTACCCATTATTTTCATGATGTTCTGCTGGATATGCACTTTTCCGGGCTGACGTACACCGTGCTCAGCCTGTTTTTCAGCGATCCGGATATGCATCCGCTGGATTTCAGTTTGCTGAACCGGCGTGAGGCTGACGAAGAGCCTGAAGATGATGTGCTGATGCAGAAAGCGGCAGGGCTTGCCGGAGGTGTCCGCTTTGGCCCGGACGGGAATGAAGTTATCCCTACTTCCCCGGATGTGGCGGACATGACGGAGGATGACGTAATGCTGATGACAGTATCAGAAGGGATCGCAGGAGGAGTCCGGTATGGCTGAACCGGTAGGCGATCTGGTCGTTGATTT
>NZ_VNXE01000072.1:0-944 GCF_009820115.1 Escherichia sp. HH41S | reverse complement strand
CGTCACTACGCACACGTAGACTGCCCGGGGCACGCCGACTATGTTAAAAACATGATCACCGGTGCTGCTCAGATGGACGGCGCGATCCTGGTAGTTGCTGCGACTGACGGCCCGATGCCGCAGACTCGTGAGCACATCCTGCTCGGTCGTCAGGTAGGCGTTCCGTACATCATCGTGTTCCTGAACAAGTGCGACATGGTTGATGACGAAGAGCTGCTGGAACTGGTTGAAATGGAAGTTCGTGAACTTCTGTCTCAGTACGACTTCCCGGGCGACGACACTCCGATCGTTCGTGGTTCTGCTCTGAAAGCGCTGGAAGGCGACGCAGAGTGGGAAGCGAAAATCCTGGAACTGGCTGGCTTCCTGGATTCTTACATTCCGGAACCAGAGCGTGCGATTGACAAGCCGTTCCTGCTGCCGATCGAAGACGTATTCTCCATCTCCGGTCGTGGTACCGTAGTTACCGGTCGTGTAGAACGCGGTATCATCAAAGTTGGTGAAGAAGTTGAAATCGTTGGTATCAAAGAGACTCAGAAGTCTACCTGTACTGGCGTTGAAATGTTCCGCAAACTGCTGGACGAAGGCCGTGCTGGTGAGAACGTAGGTGTTCTGCTGCGTGGTATCAAACGTGAAGAAATCGAACGTGGTCAGGTACTGGCTAAGCCGGGCACCATCAAGCCGCACACCAAGTTCGAATCTGAAGTGTACATTCTGTCCAAAGATGAAGGCGGCCGTCATACTCCGTTCTTCAAAGGCTACCGTCCGCAGTTCTACTTCCGTACTACTGACGTGACTGGTACCATCGAACTGCCGGAAGGCGTAGAGATGGTAATGCCGGGCGACAACATCAAAATGGTTGTTACCCTGATCCACCCGATCGCGATGGACGACGGTCTGCGTTTCGCAATCCGTGAAGGCGGCCGTACCGTTGGCGCGGGCGTTGT
>NZ_VNXE01000057.1:0-1003 GCF_009820115.1 Escherichia sp. HH41S | reverse complement strand
CCTTTAAGGTTATCGAAACACAACGTCCGAAACAGGCCTGTTGCCGGTGCGACCATATCGTGCAGGCACCAGTACCTTCAAAACCCATTGCACGCAGTTATGCCGGAGCGGGGCTTCTGGCCCATGTTGTCACCGGGAAATATGCAGACCATCTGCCGTTATACCGCCAGTCAGAAATATACCGTCGTCAGGGAGTGGAGCTGAGCCGTGCCACACTGGGGCGCTGGACAGGTGCTGTTGCTGAACTGCTGGAGCCGCTGTATGACGTCCTGCGCCAGTATGTGCTGATGCCCGGTAAAGTCCATGCTGATGATATCCCCGTCCCGGTCCAGGAGCCGGGCAGCGGTAAAACCCGGACAGCCCGGCTGTGGGTCTACGTCCGTGATGACCGTAACGCCGGTTCACAGATGCCCCCGGCGGTCTGGTTCGCGTACAGTCCGGACCGGAAAGGTATCCATCCACAAAATCACCTGGCCGGTTACAGCGGTGTGCTTCAGGCCGATGCTTACTGTGGTTACCGGGCGTTATACGAATCCGGCAGAATAACGGAAGCCGCGTGTATGGCTCATGCCCGGAGAAAAATCCACGATGTGCATGCAAGAGCGCCCACCGACATCACCACGGAAGCCCTGCAGCGTATCGGTGAACTGTATGCCATCGAGGCAGAGGTCCGGGGCTGTTCAGCAGAACAGCGTCTGGCGGCAAGAAAAATCAGAGCCGCGCCACTGATGCAGTCACTGTATGGCTGGATACAGCAACAGATGAAAACACTGTCGCGTCACTCAGATACGGCAAAAGCGTTCGCATACCTGCTGAAACAGTGGGATGCACTGAACGTGTACTGCAGTAATGGCTGGGTGGAAATCGACAACAACATCGCAGAGAACGCCTTACGGGGAGTGGCCGTAGGCCGGAAAAACTGGATGTTCGCGGGTTCCGACAGCGGTGGCGAACATGCGGCGGTGTTGTACTCGCTGATCGGCACATGCCGTCTGAACAATGT
>NZ_VNXE01000073.1:0-1010 GCF_009820115.1 Escherichia sp. HH41S | reverse complement strand
GTAAGCGTAAACTGACCGCCGTATGTAGCCATCAGACGAGAATTGGTAACTTAGACGCCCATCTGATATAGACGGACATCTAAGTATGGAATTACAGGACTGGCGAAAAGAACCTCGTAAAAACTATTCGAATGAATTCAAACTTCGTATGGTGGAACTGGCATCACAACCTGGAGCTTGTGTTGCACAGATTGCACGTGAAAATGGCGTCAATGATAATGTTATTTTCAAATGGCTCAGGCTCTGGCAGAACGAAGGGCGTGTTTCACGGCGTCTTCCGGTAACGACCTCTTCTGACACTGGCGTTGAATTATTACCTGTAGAAATAACGCCGGATGAGCAGAAAGAACCTGTGGCGGCCATTGCGCCGTCTTTATCCACTTCCACTCAGACCAGAGTCAGTGCCAGTTCCTGCAAGGTGGAATTCCGTCACGGTAACATGACGCTGGAAAATCCATCGCCAGAGCTGCTCACGGTGTTGATCCGCGAACTGAGCGGGAGGGGAAGATGATTTCACTCCCATCAGGTACCCGTATCTGGCTCGTTGCCGGCGTTACCGATATGCGTAAATCCTTCAACGGACTGGGAGAACAGGTACAACATGTGCTGAATGATAATCCCTTCTCCGGTCACCTGTTTATCTTCCGTGGCCGACGGGGTGACACCGTCAAAATTCTTTGGGCTGATGCTGATGGTCTGTGCCTGTTCACCAAACGCCTGGAGGAAGGCCAGTTTATCTGGCCTGCGGTACGTGACGGCAAGGTATCCATTACCCGCTCGCAACTGGCAATGCTCCTCGATAAGCTGGACTGGCGTCAGCCAAAAACATCCCGCCGTAACTCACTGACAATGTTGTAAAAAACTCCTGACCGCATTATAAAAACGGTCATGAGTCAGAAATACCTCATTCGCATTGCAGAACTGGAAAGCCAGCTCCGTCAGAAAGACCAGCAACTGAGTCTGGTTGAAGAGACGGAGGCCTTCCTGCGCTCTGCACTGGCACGTGCCGA
>NZ_VNXE01000044.1:0-1020 GCF_009820115.1 Escherichia sp. HH41S | reverse complement strand
TTTTTACGGGCCGCTGGTGGCCCTTTTTTATTTACAGGAGAAAAAAGTATGTCTGAACCCTTATCCGGTTCCGGCACGGCTGCGGCGCTCGGCGGGGCGACGGTATTCGGGCTGTTTACCGGAACGGATTTCGGGATTGTGTTTGGTGCGTTCGCCGGGGCGTTATTTGTGGCAACGATGCCGCAGAAGATTTCAGCCTGGCGTGTGGCGGCGCATTTTCTGGTGTCGTTTATCGTCGGCGTGCTGGGGGCGCGCGTGCTGTCAGCCTGGATTGCATCAAAAACAGGGTATGACGGTACATCGGCAGATGCGCTGTGTGCGGTGCTGGTATCGGTGGTGTCGGTGAAGATTCTGTCGTTCATCCACCAGCAGGATATTGCATCACTGGTGTCCGGTGTGTTCTCCCGCCTGCGGGGTGGAGGAGGCGGCAATGTTAAGTAACCTTCCCGGATTGCTGAATGTGGCGTTATGCACGGTTATCGTGCTGACGCTCTTTTTTTATCGTCGTCGTGACTCCAGACACAAACCGCTGATGTCATGGCTGGCCTGGCTGCTGATGCTGCTGTATGCCTTTGCGCCCCTCAGCTATCTGTGTGGTCTCCCGTTAGCAACGGGCTGGCTGGAAGTGTTTTTTAACCTGCTGTTCTGCGTGCTGGTGATACGCGCACGCGGGAACGTCACAAAAATCTTTCCATTGTTGAGGTGAATATGATGCCGGGTAAATTCAGATTCAGCCGTCGCAGTGAAAAAAATCTGGAGGGCGTCAAACCACAGCTGGTTGCTGTCGTTCGCCGTGCGCTGGAGCTGACGGAGGTTGATTTCGGTATTACGGAAGGCCTGCGCAGTAAGTATCGCCAGAAACAGCTGGTCGCGGCAGGGAAAAGCCAGACCATGAACAGCCGCCACCTTACAGGTGATGCGGTGGATGTTGTGGCTTATGTTGGCAGCCAGGTGTCATGGGACTGGCCTCTGTACGAGAAAATCGCGCAGGCATTTAAGCAGGCTGCCGCAGAGCTGGGA
>NZ_VNXE01000015.1:0-282613 GCF_009820115.1 Escherichia sp. HH41S | reverse complement strand
TGCACCTACCCGTTTTATTACATAACTGAAGAAAGCATTGCATTCCGGGAGCGTCCATATATGTTACCTCGCGCCCGACCCGGTAGCCGCAAGGGATAAGCCGAGGGTACCGCGCAGCGGCGATTTTGTTCGCCAGAGCCCGGGGGTGCAGGGGGCGGCGGCGATTGGCCGCCCCCTGCGCGCTCCTTGCGCCAGTCACTTTATATGGCATGACTCATAAAAGGAGCGCAACAAGAACTGGATCTCACAAACGCATTAAGTAAATACCAATCACTCTTTCGGTTTAAATCGCAGCAACCGGTTGGCGTTACTCACTACGGTGATCGACGAGAGCGCCATTGCCGCTCCGGCAACCACCGGGTTAAGCAGTGTTCCAGTGAACGGCCACAAAATACCGGCGGCGACCGGAATACCAATGCTGTTGTAGATAAACGCACCGAGCAGGTTCTGCTTCATGTTGCGCAGCGTTGCGCGGGAAATTGCGAGCGCATCCGCAACACCCATCAGGCTATGGCGCATCAGGGTAATCGCCGCGGTTTCAATGGCAACATCACTGCCGCCCCCCATCGCAATACCGACATCCGCCTGAGCCAGCGCTGGCGCGTCGTTAATGCCGTCACCCACCATTGCCACCTGACGTCCTTCACTTTGCAGACGTTTGATCGCTTCGGCTTTACCGTCTGGCAGCACCCCGGCTATCACCTCATCAATCCCTGCCTCTTTGGCGATCGCATTGGCGGTGGTCGGGTTATCCCCGGTTAGCATCACCAGACGATATCCCGCTTTATGCAGACGTTGCAGCGCCGCCACGCTATCACTACGCAATGGATCGCGTACAGCCAGCAGGGCTACCGCTTTCCCGTCAACCGCCAGCAGCACAGGCGTTGCCCCTTGCGATGCCTGGGCTGAAATATCTGCTTCAATCGCTTTAGTATCGACTTGCTGGTCATTTAACAACGCCTGATTACCCAGCAATAACGCATGACCTTCTGCTTCACCGCTCACGCCCAGCCCACGCAATGTACGGAAGCTGTTGACCTGCGGCAGCTGCATATCGCCTGCTTTATCGAGGATCGCCCGTGCCAGCGGATGGCTGGAACCTTGTTCCAGTGCCGCCGCCAGACGCAATGCTTGCGCTTCATCAACATCAGCAAATGTTTTTACTGCGGCAACCTGCGGCTTCCCTTCGGTCAGCGTCCCGGTTTTATCGAACACTACGGTGTCGAGCGTACTGGCGCGTTGCAGCGCGTCGGCGTCCCGTACCAGCACGCCAAATTCAGCCGCACGCCCGACGCCGGAAATAATCGACATTGGCGTTGCCAGCCCCAGCGCACACGGGCAGGCGATAATCAGTACCGTAGTGGCAATCACCAGGGTATAAACAATTTGCGGTGCCGGACCAAAGAAGTACCAGATGGCCGCACTGACCAGCGCAATCACCACCACTACCGGCACAAATACGGCAGAGATTTTATCCGCCAACTGGCCGATTTCCGGTTTACTGCTCTGGGCCTGGCGCACCATACGAATGATCCGTGACAGCGTAGTATGGCTGCCAACCGCACTGGCACGAAACAGCACGCTACCGTCCTGCACCACGGTACCGGCATGAACGCTATCGCCTTCGCCTTTTTGCTGTGGGATAGGTTCGCCCGTCAGCATTGCTTCATCCAGCCACGCTTCGCCCTGGGTAATTTCACCATCTACCGGTACACGATCGCCGGTCGTCAGGCGTAGTAACATACCAGGCTGAACATCTGCCAGCGGCACGCTTTTTTCACCTTCGTCAGTGACCAGGCGCGCCGTCGGCGGGGTTAAATCGAGTAATTTCTCCAGCGCCTTTGAAGAACGCTGACGTGCGCGCGCTTCCAGCATATGACCGAGATTAATCAGACCGATAATCATCGCACTGGCTTCGTAATAAAGATGTCGCGCTTCCATCGGGAACCACTGCGGCCACAGGTTGACGCTCATTGAATAGAGCCACGCCACGCCAGTACCCAGCGCCACGAGCGTATCCATTGTCGCCGCACCGTTCAGCAGGCTTTTCCATGCGCTACGGTAAAAATGCCCGCCGGCGAAAACCATTACCGCCAGCGTTATCAGGCCGATAACTAACCACAGACTGCGGTTGTCGGCGGTGACCATCATGTTATCGCCGATCATCCCCCAGACCATCACCGGGATACCTACCGCCAGAGCGACAATTGCCTGCCAGCGGAAGCGCTTCATGGTAGCGACGGCGGTTTCCTGCTGGCGCTCGCGGCGTTTAGCGTCATCTTCAATCGCTTCCGCGCCGTAGCCCGCTTTTTCCACCGCCTGCACTAAATCTTGTGGGGAGGCACTGCCCATCACCAGCGCAGTACGCTCCGCCAGGTTTACCCGTGCCTGAGTGACGCCCGGTACGCTTTGCAGCGCATTTTGTACGCGGGTAACACAGCTGGCGCAGCTCATGCCGCTCAGCAGCAACTGCTGACTGTCATCGTCATCGGCGTTTGCTGCCGGAAGCGCCTCAGAAACCGCTGTCAGTGCTTCCGACGGGATTGATGACTCCGCCAGCGGTTTAGCCTTTGGGTGGCTTACAGATGCGTCATAACCCGCTTGTTTGATAGTTTCGATCAGCTGTTCTGCACTGGCAGTACCGGTAACGTGTGCTTCAGTGATAGACACATCCGCCTGCTCAACGTCCGGGCGCTGTTCGAGACTTTCTTTCACGCGTTTAACGCAGTGACCGCAGGACAGGCCGTCCAGGGTCAGGTCGATAGTTTGTGACATAACGTACTCCTTTAAGACAGTGTTGACTGACTGTGTTAAAGGTTAAACCTTCCAGCAAGGGGAAGGTCAAGAAATTAATAAACCAGGCGGGTAAAAGTCCGTAAAGATTAAAAAATCGGCTCAATTTGCATCAGGATTAGACATTTATCTCTTTGTTTTCCTGTAGTTAAGTCGCGGATGCTAAGTTAAATCAGGATGCCTGAAAATCGGCACCGGGGTGAGGAATCCCCTCCCGCATCTATAAAAAGGAGTTAACAAAAGATGTTAGATGCAAACAAATTACAGCAGGCAGTGGATCAGGCTTACACCCAATTTCACTCACTTAACGGCGGACAAAATGCCGATTACATTCCCTTTCTGGCGAATGTCCCTGGTCAACTGGCGGCAGTGGCTATCGTGACCAGCGATGGCAACGTCTATAGTGCGGGTGACAGTGATTACCGCTTTGCGCTGGAATCCATCTCGAAAGTCTGTACGTTAGCCCTTGCGTTAGAAGATGTCGGCCCGCAGGCGGTACAGGACAAAGTTGGCGCTGACCCGACCGGATTGCCCTTTAACTCGGTTATCGCCTTAGAGTTGCATGGCGGCAAACCGCTTTCGCCACTGGTAAATGCTGGCGCTATTGCCACCACCAGCCTGATTAACGCTGAAAATACTGAACAACGCTGGCAGCGAATTTTACATATCCAACAACAACTGGCTGGTGAGCAGGTAGCGCTCTCTGATGAAGTCAACCAGTCGGAACAAACAACCAACTTCCATAACCGGGCCATAGCCTGGCTGCTGTACTCCGCCGGATATCTCTATTGTGATGCAATGGAAGCCTGTGACGTGTATACCCGTCAGTGCTCCACGCTCATCAATACTGTTGAACTGGCAACGCTTGGCGCGACGCTGGCGGCGGGCGGAGTGAATCCGCTGACTCATAAACGCGTTCTTCAGGCCGACAACGTGCCGTATATTCTGGCCGAAATGATGATGGAAGGGCTGTATGGTCGCTCCGGTGACTGGGCATATCGCGTTGGTTTACCGGGCAAAAGCGGTGTAGGTGGCGGTATTCTGGCGATCGTTCCTGGTGTGATGGGAATTGCCGCGTTCTCACCACCGCTGGACGAAGAAGGCAACAGTGTTCGCGGTCAAAAAATGGTGGCATCGGTCGCTAAGCAACTCGGCTATAACGTGTTTAAGGGCTGATCATGATGAACACGGAAGGTAATAACGGTAACAAACCCCTCGGTCTATGGAACGTCGTTTCCATTGGCATTGGGGCAATGGTGGGGGCGGGGATCTTCGCGCTGCTGGGGCAGGCTGCGTTGCTAATGGAAGCCTCGACCTGGGTCGCCTTTGCTTTTGGCGGTATTGTGGCGATGTTTTCCGGTTATGCCTATGCGCGTCTGGGGGCGAGCTATCCCAGCAATGGCGGTATTATCGACTTCTTTCGTCGCGGATTAGGCAACGGCGTCTTTTCGCTGGCGCTCTCGTTACTGTACCTGTTGACGCTGGCGGTGAGCATCGCCATGGTCGCCCGTGCTTTTGGCGCTTATGCCGTGCAGTTTTTGCATGAAGGCAGCCAGGAGGAGCACCTTATTCTGCTCTACGCGTTGGGGATCATTGCGGTGATGACGCTATTCAACTCTTTAAGCAACCATGCGGTAGGACGGCTGGAAGTGATCCTCGTCGGCATTAAAATGATGATCCTGTTATTGCTGATTATTGCCGGTGTCTGGTCGCTACAACCGGCGCATATTTCCGTCTCTGCGCCTCCCAGCTCCGGTGCGTTCTTCTCCTGTATCGGGATAACCTTCCTTGCCTATGCGGGCTTTGGCATGATGGCGAACGCGGCGGATAAAGTGAAAGATCCGCAGATCATTATGCCACGGGCGTTTCTGGTGGCGATTGGCGTTACCACGTTGCTTTATATCTCGCTGGCGCTGGTTTTGCTTAGCGATGTATCGGCATTAGAGTTAGAAAAATATGCCGATACCGCCGTAGCGCAGGCAGCATCTCCGCTCCTCGGGCATGTGGGTTATGTGATCGTTGTCATCGGTGCTTTACTGGCGACGGCTTCAGCCATCAACGCGAACCTGTTCGCCGTGTTTAACATCATGGACAACATGGGCAGCGAACGCGAACTGCCAAAGCTAATGAATAAATCTCTGTGGCGGCAGAGTACCTGGGGCAACATCATCGTCGTGGTGTTGATTATGTTGATGACGGCGGCGCTAAATTTAGGCTCACTCGCCAGCGTTGCCAGTGCCACCTTTTTGATCTGCTACCTGGCGGTGTTTGTGGTGGCGATGCGCCTGCGTCATGATATCCATGCCTCGTTGCCGATTCTTATCGTTGGCACGTTGGTTATGTTGTTGGTGATCGTTGGCTTCATCTACAGTCTGTGGTCCCAGGGCAGTCGTGCTCTGGTATGGATTATTGGCGCGCTCTTACTCAGCCTTATTGTGGCAATGGTCATGAAGCGCAATAAAGCCGTATAAAACCTCTCTGGGCGCAGTACTTTCTGTACTGCGCCTTTGTCTTTAATTCAAATTTCCTTTCTTATTCCTTTAATAAATAAGTCACAAAAAAATGATATATACGCGATAAATCTGTGATGCTAATCATTTATTGCTGTGGATTATTCTTAATGCGTATGATGGTAATCTAAAAGTCGTAGTGTATTCTAAATAAATAACGTATAAGCTTTTTAACTGCATTTCTTTTCCAATCTCAATGTTCGACAAAAGAGGTGCACAAGTTATTACCCTTCTTAATAAAATGAGACTGGTTATAAAAACCAGTTAAAATAATGACCTGGAAGGAAGTGACTTATCTATGGCGCGATTCCAGTTTAAAAGCCGTAAAAATAATGGGTTTATTTTTTTAATAAGTTTTATGGTGATGGGAGAAGCTACAATTGCTGCACCGCTGCCACAATGGGCGAACGCCCCAGCGGTAACGCCAGTTGCCCGATTATCTTTACAGGAAAGTATATTACGCGCCTTTGCGCGAAATCCCGACGTCACTCAACAGGCGGCGCAGATAGGTATTGGCGAAGCGCAAATTGATGAAGCCAAAAGTGCCTGGTATCCGCACGTTGGATTAACCGGCAACGCGGGGCCGTCCCGACAAACGGACTCCAGCGGCAGGCTTGATAACAACGTTTCGTATGGCATAACCCTGACACAGCTGGTGTATGACTTCGGTAAAACAGATAACGATATCAAACTGCAAACCGCCGCTCGTGACAGCTACCGCTTTAAATTGATGGCAACTTTAACCGATGTTGCCGAAAAAACGGCGACTGCCTATATGGAGGTCAGTCGTTATCAGGCGTTGTGCGATGCGGCTCAACGCAATATCCACTCGCTGGAAAACGTCTACAACATGGCGGCGCTGCGCGCTAACGCTGGTCTGAACTCATCGTCAGATGAATTGCAGGCCCAGACGCGTATAGCGGGAATGCGCTCGACGCTGGAGCAATATCAGGCGCAGATGGCGAGCGCCAAAGCGCAACTGGCGGTGCTCACTGGCGTCCAACCGGAGGCGATAGCCGCGCCACCTGCTGAATTAGCCGAGCAGCCGGTATCGTTGAAAAATATTGATTACCAGTCCATCCCGCTGGTACTGGCGGCAGAAAACTTACGCCAGTCTGCACAGTACGGCGTGGAGAAAACCAAATCGCAATACTGGCCGACGCTGAGTATTCAGGGGGGCAAAACGCGCTACCAGACCAGCGACCGCTCGTATTGGGACGACCAGTTACAACTGAACGTTAACGCGCCGCTGTATCAGGGCGGCGCAGTTTCAGCCCAGGTGCAACAGGCTGAAGGGCAACAAAAAATCTCTGCCTCGCAGGTCGAACAGGCAAAACTGGATGTGCTGCAACGAGCGTCTGTGGCATATGCGAACTGGACCGGCGCACGGGGTCGCGAAGAAGCCGGTTTAGCACAATCCGAAAGTGCGCACAGAACGCGAGATGTGTACCAAAATGAATATAAATTGGGCAAACGCAGTCTGAATGATCTATTAACCGTCGAGCAAGATGTCTTTCAGGCGCAATCGGCTGAAATAAATGCCAATTATGATGGCTGGGTCGCCGCAGTGAATTATGCCGCTGCGGTGAATAACCTTATTCCATTAGCGGGAATTAAACAGGGCTTATACAACGACTTACCCGACTTGAAATAATCCTGCCATTATTAATATCAGGTATGCATCGTTGTTAAGTGATTACCTTTGTCTTATTTAGATAAATGGACTCGCTAAGGATATGCGCCATTTATCAGGAATGCCATTATGAGCCTGATTATTGATGTTATTTCGCGAAAAACATCCGTCAAACAAACGCTGATTAATCCTGGCGACGTTACGGTTGTCATTTATGAGCCCTCCGTGGTGCAGGTTCATGCTCAGGCCTCTGCCGTTGCGCGTTACATCCGTGAAGGAAATGACCTGCTGATCTATATGCAGGACGGCACGGTGATCCGCTGCAACGGTTATTTCCTGCAAGCGGCAAATACCAGCGAACAATCTCAACTGGTGTTTGCCGATGGTCAACAGCTGACACATGTCACCTTTGCCGATACCGCCGCCGGTGGCTTAGCGCCCGTGGAGCTGACCGCTCAGACTACCGCAATTGAAAGCATTGCGCCGTATCTTGATACCGTCGCTCAGACCAGTGCCTTCCCGTGGGGATGGTTAGCGGGTGCCGCGGTAGGTGGTGGCGCGCTTGGCGCTTTACTGGCAAGCGGTGGTGATGATGACTCAAAAACTGAAGTGGTTAACAACCCACCGCCAGCCGAACCCGGCAATGCCACTCCATCGTTTTTGGTAACCGATAATCAGGGCGATCAACGCGGTATTCTTTCCGCCAACGATATCACCGATGACACTACGCCAACCTTTATCGGCAGCGGGCAGGCGGGGGCGACTATTCAGATTAAAGACAGTAACGGCAATACTATTGCCAGTACTCAGGTAGACAACAACGGTCACTGGAGTGTCTCGTTACCCACGCAAAGTGCAGGTGAACATACCTGGTCAGTGGTGCAAATTGTCGGCAGTACCATCACTGACGCCGGTTCGATAACGTTAACCATCGACAATAGTCAGGCTGTCGTACAGCTCGCCACCACCGCAGGCGATAACATCATTAACGCCAGCGAACAGGCCGCCGGGTTTACGCTTTCTGGCACGACGAGCAACCTGGCGCAGGGAACCGAACTCACCGTCACGCTAAATGGTAAAACCTACACCACCAGCGTAGGCGCTAACGGCGCGTGGAGCGTGCAGGTGCCGACCGCCGATGCGCAGGCGTTAGGCGAAGGGAATCAGGCGGTGCTGGTCAGCGGGAAAGACGCCACAGGCAATACCGTCACTGGCGCGCAGCTGCTAACGGTCGATACCCAACCGCCAACGCTTGCCATCAACACTATCGCTCAGGACAACATCGTCAGTGCTGCGGAACATAACGCCGCGCTGGTACTGAGCGGCACTTCGAATGCAGAAGCGGGGCAAACAGTAACCCTGACCGTCAACGGGAAAAGCCATTCAGCAACCGTCGGTAGCGACGGAACCTGGCAAGTGACGCTGCCTGCCACGGAGGTCCAGGCACTGGCGGAGGGGGACTACGCTGTCAATGCCAGTGTCAGCGATCGGGCAGGGAACACCACCAGCAACAGCGCGAATTTCACGGTAGACACCTCAGCACCCGTGGTCAGCGTTAACACCGTGGCGGGCGACGATATTCTTAATAATGCCGAGCAGGCCGTCGCGCAGATCATCTCCGGACAAGTCAGCGGTGCTTCTCCAGGCGATACGGTAACGGTGAAATTGGGCACTCATGTCCTGACGGGCATCGTGCTGGCAGATGGCAGCTGGAATGTGGCGCTTGATCCGGCGGTAACTCGCACTTTAGCGCGTGGCCCTAACGATATTATCGTCACGGTGACCGATGCCGCCGGAAATACCGGTACAGCGACTCATAACATCATCCTGGCGGGCGTCGCGCCGCAAGTCGCGATAGATGCTATCAGCGGAGATAACGTACTGAATGCGTTGGAGTCTCAGCAGCCGCTAACGTTAAGCGGCACCAGCAATTTGCCCGATGGCGGTACAGTTAGCGTGACGTTGAATAATGTCACGTATAGCGCTCAGGTCAGCGGCGGCGTCTGGTCGCTGAGCGTTCCGGTGAGTGATGTTGTTAATCTTGCGAACACCAATTACACCGTCACTGCCAGCGCCACCGATGTGACCGGCAACACTGGCACCGCGCAGAGCAATTTGCTGGTCGATACGGTGCTGCCGCAGGTGATCATCAACACCTTTGCGGGCGACAACATTGTCAACAACGCCGAAGCGGGAGCAGATCAAACCCTGAGTGGCGTCGTCGTGGGCGCCGCGCAGGGCGATACGGTCACTATTGAACTGGGCGGCAATACTTACACGGCGACGGTGGGCAGCAATCTCACCTGGAGCGTGAACGTTCCGGCGGCAGATTTACAGGCGCTGGGCGATGGTGCGTTAACCATTAATGCTTCGGTTACTACCGTACATGGCAATACGGGTAGCAGTGCGCTTGATATCACCATCAGCGCCGGGCTGCCGGGGCTGCGCATTGACACCATCGCGGGCGATGATGTGATCAATGCCGTTGAGCAGCAGCAAAACCTGATTATCACCGGTAGCAGTACTAATTTGCCCGCCGGAAGAGTGGTCACTGTTTTGCTCGGCGGCAACACCTACCAGGGGGTGACCGACAGCAACGGCAACTGGCAGGTAGGCGTGCCTGCGGCAGATCTACAGGCACTGACGCCGGGTACGATAGTGGTTAATGCCAGCGCAACGGACCCCGCCGGGAACCCGGTTACTATCGATCGCAACGTGGAGGTTAATCCGGGCGCGGTGCTTATTACCATCAATACCGTCTCCGGCGATGACATTATCAATGCCGCAGAAAAAGGCGCGCCATTGACGCTGACCGGTACCACGCAGCTGGTGGAAACCGGGCAAACCGTAGTAGTGAAATTCGCCGGGCAGACCTTTACCACTACCGTTCAGGCAGGTGGCGGCTGGAGCCTGACCGTTCCCGCCAGCGCGGTGAGTAGCCTGGCAGACGGTGCGGCGGAAATCACTGCGACCGTCACTAATATCAGCGGTAACACAGGCGACACCTCCCGCACCATTACCGTCGACAGCCAGGCCCCGGCCTTAAGCATTGACTCGCTGACGGCTGATAACATCATCAATGCCGCCGAAAGTGGTCAGGATCTGCAAATCACGGGCACCACCGACGCTCAGCCGGGGCAGACGGTGACCGTCACGCTTAATGGGCAGACCTATCAGGGCGTCGTGCAGTCAGATGGCTCCTGGAGCGTGACCGTTCCCACCGCCAACGTTGGCGCACTGGCTGACGGCAACGCCACGGTGACCGCGAGCGTGAACGATGTCGCGGGTAATCCGACCAGCGTCTCACGGGTGGCGCTGGTCGATGCCACGCCGCCGGTGGTGACCATTAATCCGGTGGCAACCGATAACGTCATTAACACGCCGGAACATACCCAGGCGCAAATCATCAGCGGCACGGTCACCGGCGCGCAGGCGGGCGATATTGTCACCGTTACGCTGAATGATGTGGATTACACCACGGTGGTGGATGCTTCCGGCAACTGGAGTCTGGGCGTTCCGGCCTCCGTTGTCAGCGGACTGGTGGACGGCAGTTATCCGATCAACGTTTCAGTGACTGATCGCGCCGGAAATACGGGTAGCCAGTCACTGACCGTCACGGTTGATACCGCCGCGCCGGTGATTGGCATTAACACCATTGCGGGCGATGATGTGATTAACGCCAGCGAAAAAGGGGCCGATGTTCAAATTACCGGCACCAGCGATCAGCCTGTTAATACCGCCATCACAGTGACGCTGAACGGGCAAAATTACACCACCACGACCGACGCCTCCGGTAACTGGAGCGTCACCGTTCCGGCATCGGCGGTAACCGCACTGGGCCAGGCCAACTATACGGTAACGGCGGCGGTGACCAGCGATATCGGCAACAGCGCCACCGCCAGCCATAACGTGCTGGTCGACAGCGCGCTGCCCGGCGTGACTATTAACCCGGTGGCAACCGACGATATTATTAACGCCGCCGAAGCGGGGGCTGCGCAAACCATCAGCGGGCAGGTTACCGGAGCTGCCGTTGGCGACACGGTAACCGTTACGCTGGGCGGTAATACTTACACCGCCACCGTGCAGGCCAATTTAAGCTGGAGCGTGAGCGTTCCGGCGGCGGATATTCAGGCGCTGGGCAATGGCGATTTAACGGTAAGCGCCTCGGTCACCAATCAAAACGGCAACACCGGCAGCGGCACACGGGATATCACCATTGACGCCAATCTGCCCGGTCTGCGGGTCGATACGGTGGCGGGTGATGATGTGGTCAATATCATCGAACACGGGCAGGCGCTGGTGGTCAGCGGCAGCAGCTCAGGGCTGGCTGAAGGCACGCCGCTTACCGTTACGATTAATAATGTGGAATACACCACTGCGGTGCAGGCCGATGGTAGCTGGAGCGTGGGCGTCACGGCGGCGCAGGTTAGCGCCTGGCCTGCGGGGACGGTGTCTATTGCTGTATCCGGGGAAAGTAGCGCCGGAAATCCGATAAGCATTACGCATCCGGTAACGGTCGATCTCACGCCGGCGGCGATCACCATCAACACAATCGCTACGGACGACGTGATTAACGCCGCAGAAAAAGGCGCTAATTTAACTCTTTCCGGCACCACTACTAATGTAGAGCCAGGACAAACCGTCACCGTCACCTTTGGCGGGAAAAATTACACCGCCAGCGTGGCGAGCGATGGTAGCTGGACTGCCACCGTTCCTGCCGCCGATCTGGCAGCATTACCTGAGGGCAGCGCCTCCGCGCAGGCCAGCGTCAGCAATATCAATGGCAATAGCGCCTCGGCGGTGCATAACTACAGCGTCGATAGCAGCGCGCCAACCATCATTATCAATACCGTCGCCAGCGACAATATCGTTAACGCCAGCGAAGCCGATACGGGCGTGACGGTGAGCGGCAGCACCACCGCTGAAGCGGGGCAGATTGTTACGGTAACGCTCAATAGCCCGACCGTGCAGACGTATCAGGCAACGGTGCAGGCCGACGGCAGCTGGAGTATTACTATTCCGGCGGCAGATCTTGAGGCATTGACGGATGGCAGCCACACTCTGACGGCAACAGTCAATGACAAAGCGGGCAACCCGGCGAGCACCACGCATAATCTGGCAGTGGATCTCACCGTTCCGGTACTGACCATTAACACCATTGCGGGCGATGATATTATTAACGCCGCCGAACACGGGCAGGCGCTGGTGATTTCCGGTTCCAGCACCGGCGGAGAAGCGGGCGATGTCGTCAGCGTCACGCTAAACAGTAAAACCTACACCACGACGCTGGATGCTTCCGGCAACTGGAGCGTCGGCGTTCCGGCGGCTGATGTCTCTGCGCTGGGCAGCGGCCCGCAAACCGTGACGGCGACCGTTACCGATGTGGCTGGCAACAGCGACAACGAGACGCACACGGTCACCGTTAACCTTACCGCGCCGACCATTGGCATCAACCCCATTGCCAGCGATGACGTGATTAATGCCACGGAAAAAGGCGCGGATCTGCAAATTTCCGGCACCAGTAATCAGCCCGCAGGCACCACAATTACGGTGACGCTTAACGGGCAAAATTACTCCGCCACGACGGACGCCGCAGGCAACTGGAGCACCACGGTGCCAGCCTCTGCCGTCGGTGCGCTGGGCGAAGCCAGTTACACGGTGACGGCGAACGTCACCGACAGCGCGGGCAACAGCAATTCCGCCAGCCATAACGTGCAGGTGAATACCGCGCTGCCGGGTGTCACCATTAATCCGGTGGCGACCGACGATATTATTAACGCGGCGGAATCGGGCGTGGCGCAGACCATCAGCGGCCAGGTGACGGGCGCGGCGGCGGGCGATACGGTTACCGTGACGCTTGGCGGGAAAACCTACACCGCTACTGTGCAGGGTAATTTAAGCTGGAGCGTGGACGTTCCGGCGGCGGATATTCAGGCCATCGGTAATGGCGACCTGACAGTTAACGCCTCGGTGACCAACGGCGTGGGTAATACCGGCAGCGGTGCGCGCGATATTGTGGTAGACGCCAATCTGCCAGGTCTGCGCGTTGATACCGTGGCGGGCGATGATGTGGTTAACAGCATCGAGCACGGTCAGGCACTGGTGATAACCGGTAGCAGCAGCGGGCTGGCGGCGGGCGCGGCGCTGACGGTGGTGATTAACACGGTCACTTACGCTGCGACAGTATTAGCCGATGGCACGTGGAGCCTTGGCGTTCCGGCAGCAGATGTGGGCAACTGGCCTGCGGGGACGGTGGATATCACGGTTTCAGGCGCCAGTAGCGCAGGAAACCCGGTCACCATCACCCATCCGGTCACCGTCGATCTGGCGGCGGTGGCGATCTCCATTAACACCGTTTCCGGCGATGATGTGATTAACGCCGCCGAAAAAGGGGCAGATTTAACCCTTTCCGGCAGCACTTCCGGCGTGGAAGCGGGGCAAACCGTCACCGTCACCTTTGGCGGCAAAACCTATACCGCTACCGTAGCGGGCGATGGCAGCTGGACAACCACCGTACCCGCCGCCGATCTCAGCGCGTTACGTGACGGCGACGCCACGGTACAGGCCAGTGTCAGCAATATAACGGCAACACGGCTTCGGCAACCCACGCCTATAGCGTCGATGCCACGGCACCGACGCTTGCCATTAACACTATTGCCACCGACGATATTCTTAACGCCGCTGAGGCGGGCAATCCGTTAACCATCAGCGGCACCAGCACCGCCGAAGCGGGGCAAACGGTAACCGTCACGCTTAATGGTGTGGCTTACATCGGCACCGTTCAGGCGGGCGGTAGCTGGAGCGTCAGCGTGCCGACAACAGATCTCAGCAATCTGACCGCCAGCCCGTACACGGTCAGCGCCTCGGTAAGCGACAAAGCGGGTAACCCGGCGACCGCCACTCACGGCCTGGCGGTGGATCTCACCGTGCCAGTTTTAACCATTAACACCGTCTCCGGCGATGACATCATTAACGCCACCGAACACGGACAGGCGCTGGTGATCTCCGGTTCCAGCACTGGCGGCGAAGCGGGCGATGTCATCACCATCACGTTAAACAGTAAAACTTATACCACCACGCTGGATGCCTCCGGCAACTGGAGCGTCGGCGTTCCGGCAGCAGACGTCACTGCGCTGGGCAGCGGCCCGCAAACCATCACTGCGGCAATTACCGATGCGGCAGGCAACAGCGATGATGCCAGCCGCGCGGTCACCGTAAATCTCACCGCGCCAACCATTGGCATCAACACTATCGCCAGCGATGACGTGATTAACGCCACAGAAAAAGGCGCGGATCTGCAAATCACCGGCAGCAGTAATCAGCCCGCAGGCACCACAATAACGGTGACGCTGAACGGGCAAAATTACACCGCTACCACCGATAGCAGTGGCAACTGGAGCGCCACGGTGCCAGCCTCGGCAGCTAGCGCGTTGGGTGAAGCCAACTACACGGTAACGGCGAGCGTTACCGACACGGCAGGCAACAGTAATTCTGCCAGCCATAATGTGCTGGTCAACAGCGCCTTACCTGGCGTTACCATTAACGCAGTGGCAACCGATGACATTATTAATGCCGCCGAAGCGGGCAGTGCGCAAACCATCAGCGGGCAGGTGACGGGCGCGGCGGCGGGCGATACGGTCACCGTCACGCTGGGCGGCAACACCTACACCGCTACGGTGCAGGCTAATTTAAGCTGGAGTGTCAGCGTTCCGGCGGCGGATATTCAGGCGCTGGGTAACGGCGACCTGACAGTTAACGCCTCGGTCACCAACGTCGTGGGCAACAGCGGCAGCGGCTCGCGCGATATCACTATCGATGCCAATCTGCCTGGTTTGCGGGTCGATACCGTGGCGGGCGATGATGTTATTAACAGCATTGAGCACAATCAGGCGCTGGTGATAACAGGTAGCAGCACCGGGCTGACGGCAGGAACGGCATTAACGGTCGTGATTAACAACGTCACTTACGCTGCCACGGTGTTAGCTGACGGTACATGGAACCTCGGCGTTCCGGCGGCAGACGTCAGCAACTGGCCTGCGGGTACGGTGGATATCACGGTAAGCGGCACCAACAGCGCCGGAACAACCTCCACCATTACCCATCCGGTTACCGTCGATCTGGCGGCGGTCGCCATCACCATTAACACTCTCTCCGGCGATGATGTGATCAATGCCGTCGAAAAAGGCGAAACGCTGGTGGTGAGCGGCAGTACCAGCGGTGTAGAAGCCGGGCAGACGGTGACCGTCACCTTTGGCGGTAAAAATTACACCACCACTGTGGAAGCCAACGGTAGCTGGACGGTGAATGTGCCTCCTGCCGATCTCGCTGCGTTGCCGGACGGCGCGGGCAACGTGCAGGCGAGTGTCAGCAACATTAACGGCAACAGCGCCCAGGCCGATCGCGCGTACAGCGTCGATGCCACCGCGCCGCTTGTGACCATCAACACCATCGCCAGCGACGATATTCTCAACGTGAGTGAAGCGGGCGCGGGGATAACCATCAGCGGCACCACCACGGCGCAGGCCGGGCAGACGCTGACTGTCACGCTCAATAACAACACGTACCAGACTACCGTCCAGGCCGATGGCACCTGGAGTGTGAACGTTCCGGCGACAGATTTAAGCGGATTAACCGCCAGCAGTTATACCGTAACCGCCACGGTGAGCGACAAAGCGGGCAACCCGGCAAGCGCGGATCATGCACTGGCGGTGGACGTTACCGCGCCGGATCTCACCATTAACACCGTCGCGGGAGATGACATTATCAACGCCATCGAACACGGGCAGGCGCTGGTGGTGAGCGGAACCAGTACGGGCGCGGCGGCAGGCGATGTGGTGACCGTCACGCTGAACGGTAAAAACTACACCACCACGCTGGACGCCTCCGGTAACTGGAGTGTGGGTATTCCGGCAGCGGATGTCACGGCACTGGCAACCGGTAGCCAGACCATCACCGCCAGCCTGAGCGATCGCGCGGGCAACAGCGACAGCACGACTCACGATGTGACCGTTGATCTCAGTGGCCCGACGCTGACCATTAACACTGTCTCCGGTGATGACATTATTAATAATGCGGAGAAAACCCAGGATCTGACCATCAGCGGCGGCTCCAGCGGTCTGGCGACTGGCACCACGGTCACCGTGATGTTGAACGGCCTGGCGTACAGCGCCACCACCGACGGTACCGGCAACTGGAGCGTTACCGTGCCCGCTTCGGCGGTTGGCGCACTGGGCGAGGCGGTATACCAGATTAGCGCCAGCGCCACCGACAGCGCGGGCAACAGCGGCAGCACCACCCATACGGTGAATGTCGAATCGCTCCTGCCTGGGGTAATCATTAATACCGTGGCGGGCGATGACATTATCAACGCCGCTGAAATCGCCGTTAATCAGACCATCAGCGGTCAGGTCACGGGAACAGCGGTTGCGGGGAATACGGTGATTGTCACCATTGGCGGCAATCAATATAACGCCACCGTGCAGTCAGATTTAAGCTGGAGCGTCAGCGTACCTGCGAACGTTTTGCAAGCGCTGGGCAACGGTGAACTGACCATCAGCGCCTCGGTGACTAATTCCGCAAATAATACCGGCACCACAACGCACGATATCGTGATAGATGCCAATCTGCCAGGTCTACGGGTCGATACCGTGGCAGGCGATGATGTGGTCAATATTATCGAGCATGGTCAGGCTCTGGTGGTCACCGGTAGCAGTACCGGACTGGCGGTGGGGGCGGCGTTGACGGTAGTGATCAACGGCGTCACCTATGGCGCAACGGTCCTCGCTGATGGCACATGGAGCGTCGGCGTTCCGGAGACGGATGTCACAAACTGGCCTGCGGGGACGGTCAATATTGCCGTCTCTGGCACTAATACTGCCGGAACCACAACCAGCATCAGCCATCCGGTCACGGTCGATCTCGCGGCCGTGGCGATTACCATTAACACCCTTTCCACTGACGATGTGATTAACGCCGCCGAAAAAGGCAGCGATTTGCAGCTCTCCGGCACCACCTCCGATGTGGAAGCGGGGCAAACCATCACCGTTATCTTCGGCGGCAAAAGCTACACCACCACGGTTGCCGCGGGCGGCACCTGGGGGCTGACAATCCCAGCAGCCGATCTCGCAACCTTGCCTGACGGCGCAGCAAACGTCCAGGCCAGCGTCAGCAACGTCGCAGGTAACAGCGCCCAGGCAACGCATGCTTACAGCGTCGATGCCACCGCGCCCTCCGTTACCATCAACACCATCGCCACGGACGATATTCTTAACGCCGCCGAAGCGGGATCGGCGCTGACCATCAGCGGTACCAGCACGGCGGAAGCCGGGCAGACGGTGACCGTGACGCTAAACGGCGTCAATTACAGCGGCAACGTGCAGGCAGACGGGAGCTGGAGCGTCAGCGTATCAACTGGCGATTTAGCCAACCTCACTGCCAGCTCGTATACCGTCAACGCCTCGGTAAGCGACAAAGCCGGAAATCCGGCCTCGGCAACGCATAACCTGACGGTAGACCTTGCCGCTCCGGTCGTCACCATTAACACGGTAGCGGGCGATGACGTGATTAACGCCACGGAACATGCTCAGGCGCAGATTATCAGCGGCTCGGCAACGGGCGCGACGACGGGTAACACGGTTTCCGTGACGATTGGCACGACCACCTACACCACCGTGCTGGACGCCAACGGCAACTGGAGCATCGGTGTGCCTGCCAGCGTGATTTCCGCGCTGGCCCAGGGCGATGTGACCATTACCGCCACGGTTACCGACTCCGCAGGCAACAGCGGCACGGCCTCGCACACTGTCAGCGTGGCGCTCGGTGCACCGATACTCGCCATTAACACCATCGCCGTCGATGACATCATCAACGCCATGGAGAAAGGCGCGGATCTGTCGATTTCCGGCACCAGCAACCAGCCTGCGGGCACGCAGGTAACTGTTACGCTCAACGGGCAAAATTACACCACCACTGCCGATGCTTCCGGGAACTGGAGCGTGACTGTTCCGGCGTCTGCGGTTGGTACGCTCGGTGAAGCGACTTATACGGTGACTGCCGCCGCAACCGATGTTGATGGCAATAGCGGTTCCGCCAGCCATAACGTGCAGGTTAATACCGCGCTACCGGGCGTCACCATTAACGTTGTGGCAACGGACGATATTATTAACGCCGCCGAAGCGGGGGCAACTCAAACTATCAGCGGGCAGGTCACGAGGGCCGCGGCGGGCGACACGGTGACCGTGACGCTAGGCGGGGCGACTTACACCGCTACGGTACAGGCAGACTTAAGCTGGAGTGTCGATGTTCCGGCTTCGGCGTTACAGGCGTTGGGCAACGGAGAGCTGACCATTTCGGCTTCGGTAACGAACAGCGTAGGCAATACCGGTAACGGCACGCGCGAAATCACCATAGACGCGAATCTCCCCGGTCTGCGGGTCGATACCGTGGCGGGCGATGATGTGGTCAACATTATCGAGCACGGTCAGGCGCTGGTGATTACCGGCAGCAGCTCTGGGCTGGCGATGGGTAGCAATGTCACGCTGACCATTAACGGGCAAACCTATGTTGCGGCAGTGCTGGCGGATGGCACCTGGAGCGTCGGCGTTCCGGCGGTGGATGTCAGCGCCTGGCCTGCGGGGGCGGTGACGATTACGGCGAGCGGCAGCACTACTGCCGGAAACCCGGTCAGCGTCACCCATCCGGTGACTGTCGATCTCTCGGCGGTGGCGGTCAGCATCAACGCCATTACCGCCGATGATGTGATTAACGCCGCTGAAAAAGGCGCGGCATTAACGCTCTCCGGCAGCACTTCCGGCGTCGAAGCCGGACAAACGGTCACCGTGACCTTTGGCGGTAAAACCTATACTGCAAGTGTCGCGGCGAATGGTTCCTGGAGCACCACGGTTCCGGCGGCGGATATGGCAGCCCTGCGTGATGGTGATGCCAGCGCGCAGGCCAGCGTCAGCAACGTTAACGGCAACAGTGCCACCACTACCCACGCTTACAGCGTCGATGCCACCGCGCCAACGGTGACCATTAACACCATTGCGGGCGACGATATTCTTAACGCCGCCGAAGCGGGTGCGGCGCTGACCATCACCGGCAGCAGCACGGCGGAAGCCGGGCAGACGGTGACCGTCACGCTCAATGGCGCAAACTATACTGGCACGGTACAAACGGACGGCAGCTGGAGTATCAGCGTACCGCCAGCCGACTTAAGCGCTCTGACCGCCAGCATCTACACCGTCAGCGCGGCGGTGAGCGACAAGGCCGGAAACCCGACCTCGGTTAACCACAACCTGACGGTGGATACTTCCGTTCCGGTCGTCACCATCAACACGGTGGCGGGCGATGATGTGATCAACGCGGCGGAACACGCCCAGGCGCAGATCATCAGCGGCTCCGCCACGGGTGCGGCAACCGGTAGCACAGTCACGGTGACTATCGGCTCAAATACCTTCACCACGGTGCTGGATGCCAGCGGCAACTGGAGCATCGGCGTCCCGGCAAGCGTTGTTTCGGCACTGGCAAACGGCACGGTGACCATTAACGCCAGCGTCACTGACGCCGCCGGAAACAGCGGCAGCGCCACCCATCAGGTGACGGTCAATACTGGCCTGCCGACCATTACTTTTAACGCCATCAGCAGCGATAACGTCCTGAACGCCGATGAAAAAGGCCAGCCGTTGACCATCAGCGGTAGCAGTACGGGGCTGGCGACCGGCGCACAGGTTACCGTCACGCTCAACGGTCATAACTACAGCGCTACCACCGACGCAGCAGGCAACTGGACCTTAACCGTGCCGGTGAGCGATCTGGCGGCCTTAGGTCAGGCTAACTATACCGTCAGCGCCAGCGCCACCAGTGCGGCAGGCAACACCGCCAGCAGCCAGGCGAATTTACTGGTCGACAGCGGCCTGCCAGGCGTCACCATCAACACCGTGGCAGGCGACGATATTATCAACGCCGCCGAAGCAGGTGTCGCTCAAACCATCAGCGGGGTGGTGACCCGCGCCGCCGCTGGCGATACGGTTACTGTGACGCTGGGCGGCAACACTTACACCACCACGGTACAGGGCAACTTAAGCTGGAGTATCAGCGTTCCGGCAGCCGATCTCCAGGCGCTGGGAAATGGTGATTTGATCATTACCGCCTCGGTCACCAACGCGAATGGCAACACCGGTAGCGGCACGCGGGATATCACCATTGATGCCAACCTGCCGGGGCTGCGCGTGGATACCGTGGCGGGCGATGATATCGTCAACAGCATCGAGCATGGTCAGGCACTGGTGATCACTGGTGGCAGTAGTGGCCTGAATGCAGGTGCTGTGCTGACGGTTACCATCAACAGTGTGGCTTATTCTGCCACGGTACAGGCAGACGGGAGCTGGAGCGTCGGCATTCCAGCAGCAAGCGTCAGTGCATGGCCAGCGGGGCCGTTAACCGTTGAAGTGACAGGCCAGAGCAGCGCCGGAAACCCGGTCAGCGTCAGCCATCCGTTCACCGTCGATTTAACGGCGGTGGCAATCAGCATCAACACCGTTGCCAGCGACGACGTGATTAACGCCGCCGAAAAAGGCACCAATCTGACCCTTTCTGGCAGCACCAGTGGGATTGAAAACGGGCAAACCGTTACCGTCACTTTTGGCGGCAAAACCTACACCGCAAGCGTCGCCGCCAACGGTAGCTGGAGCGTGAACGTTCCAGCGGCAGATTTGGCAAGCCTGCCAGACGGCGCGGCGAACGTGCAGGCCAGTGTCAGCAGTGCGAGCGGCAACAGCGCGTCGGCAACTCATGCGTATAGCGTCGATGCCAGCGCACCGACGCTCACCATTAATACCATCGCCAGCGATGACATCCTTAACGCCACGGAGGCGGGAAGCCCGCTCACCATCAGCGGCACCAGCACCGCCGAAACCGGGCAGACGGTCACCGTCACTCTTAACGGCGCAACCTACACCGGCAATGTACAGGCGGACGGTAGCTGGAGCGTCAGCGTTCCCACTTCAGCCCTGGGCGCTCTGACTGCAAGCAATTACACCGTCAGCGCCACGGTCAACGACAAAGCGGGCAACCCCGGCAGCGCCAGCCATAATCTGGCGATAGACACCACCGCGCCGGTTCTCACCATTAACACCGTGGCGGGCGATGACATCCTTAACGACGCCGAACACGCCCAGGCGCTGGTGATCTCCGGTACCAGTACGGGCGGGGAAGCGGGCGATGTGGTGAGCGTTGTGCTCAATGGCAAAACGTATACCACGACGCTGGATGCCTCCGGTAACTGGAGCGTTGGCGTTCCAGCAGCGGATGTTACGGCACTCAGTAGCGGCGCACAGACCATCACCGCCAGCGTCAGCGATCGGGCGGGCAACAGCGACGACGCCAGCCGAACCGTCACCGTTAACCTCACCGCGCCAGCGATTAGCATCAACACCATCGCGGGCGATGACGTGATCAACGCGACGGAAAAAGGATCGAATCTGGCTCTTTCCGGCACCAGCGATCAGCCTGCGGGCACGGCGATCACCGTCACGCTGAATGGACAAAACTACAGCGCCACCACCGATGCCTCCGGCAACTGGAGCGTCACCGTGCCCGCCTCGGCGGTCAGTGCACTGGGCGAAGCCACCTACAGCGTGACGGCGAGCGTCACCAACGCCCAGGGTAACAGCAGCACCGCCAGCCATAACGTGCAGGTCATTACCGCGCTGCCGGGCGTCACCATTAATCCGGTGGCGACGGACGATATTATCAATGCTTCAGAGGCGGGCAGCGCGCAAACTATCAGCGGCCAGGTAACCGGGGCGGTGGCTGGCAGCACCGTCACCGTTGAACTGGGTGGTAAAACTTACACCGCCACTGTGCAGGCTGATTTAAGCTGGAATGTAAGCGTACCAGCCGCTGACTGGCAGGCGTTAGGTAACGGTGAATTAACCGTTAATGCCTCGGTGACCAACGCCGTTGGCAACACCGGCAGCGGCATGCGTGATATCACCATCGATGCCAGTCTGCCCGGTCTGCGGGTGGATACCGTCGCAGGCGATGATGTGGTCAATATCATCGAACACGCTCAGGCGGAGGTGATTACCGGGAGCAGCTCCGGCTTTACGGCAGGTACGGCGCTGACCGTGGTGATAAATAACCAAACTTATGCCGCCACGGTGTTGGCGAACGGCACCTGGAGCGTCGGCGTTCCGGCGGCGGATGTCAGTAACTGGCCTGCGGGAACGCTGAATATTACCGTTAGCGGGGCGAACAGTGCCGGAACACAAACCAGCATTACCCATCCGGTGAGCGTTGATCTCACTACCGTCGCCATCAGCATGAACAGCATCACCAGCGATGATGTGATTAACGCCACTGAAAAAGGTGCGGCGCTAACGCTCTCCGGTAGCACATCCGGCGTCGAAGCGGGGCAAACCGTTACCCTTACTTTTGGCGGCAAAACTTACACCACCACGGTGGCGGCAAACGGTAGCTGGAGCACCACCGTTCCGACTGCGGATTTGGCGGCTCTGCGTGACGGCGATGCCAGCGCCCAGGTGCGGGTGACTAACGTCAACGGCAACAGCGCCACGACAACGCATGAATACAGCGTCGATAGCGCCGCGCCAACGGTGACCATCAACACCATTGCCAGCGATAACATCATCAACGCCAGCGAAGCGGCGGCGGGCGTCACGGTGTCCGGCACCAGCACCGCGGAAACCGGGCAGACGCTGACCGTCACGCTTAATGGCACTAACTACCAGACCACGGTACAGGCGGACGGCAGCTGGAGCTTAACGCTGCCTGCCAGTGACCTAACCGCACTTGCCAATAACGGCTACACCCTGACCGCCACGGTCAGCGATCTGGCGGGTAACCCTGGCAGCGCCAGCAAAGGCGTCACCGTCGATACCACCGCGCCCGTCATCAGCTTCAACACCGTGGCAGGCGATGACGTGATTAACAACGTCGAACACGCTCAGGCGCAGATTATCAGCGGCACCGCCACGGGCGCGGTCGCGGGTGACCGCCTGGTGGTGACCATCGCCGGGCAGCAGTATGTCACCAGCACCGATGCCAGCGGCAACTGGAGCGTTGGCGTGCCAGCCAACGTGGTTTCCGGCCTTGCAGACGGCACGGTGACCATCAGCGCCACCATCACCGACAGCGCAGGCAACAGCAGCATGCAGACGCACAACGTGCAGGTCAATACGGCGGTGGTGTCGCTCTCAGTCAGCACCATCAGTGGCGATAATATTATTAACGCCGCCGAAGCAGGCAGTGCGCTGACCCTGAGCGGCACTGGCACTAATTTCGCGACAGGCACGGTGGTGACCGTGTTGCTTAATGGCAAGGGCTACAGCGCCACCATTCAGAACAACGGGAGCTGGAGCGTGAATGTGTCGGCGGCAGACGTCGCGGCACTTGCGGATGGCACCAGCTACACGGTTAGCGCCTCCGCCCAGGACAGCGCAGGAAACAGCGCCACGGCCTCGCGCAGCGTGGCGGTGGATCTCACCGCACCGGTTATCAACATTAATACCGTTTCGACGGATGACCGACTCAACGCCGCCGAACAGCAGCAGCCGTTAACCCTTAACGGCTCGACCAACGCGGAAGCGGGGCAGACGGTCACTGTCACCTTTGGCGGCAAAACCTATACCGCCACGGTTGCCGCCAATGGCACCTGGGCGCTGAACGTGCCTGCGGCGGATCTGGCAGCACTCGGGCAAGGCGCGCAGACCATTACCGCCAGCGTGAACGATCGCGCCGGTAACCCCGGTCAAACCACGCACGCCCTGACTGTTGACACCGTTGCGCCGACGGTCACCATCGCCACCGTTGCGGGTGACGATATTATCAACAACGCCGAGCAGCTTGCCGGGCAGACCATCAGCGGCACCACCACCGCCGAAGTGGGCCAGACGGTGACCGTTACCTTTAACGGGCAAACCTGGACCGCAACGGTCGGCAGCGGCGGAAGCTGGTCGGTGTTTATTCCGGCGCAGCAGTTTGCCGGATTAAGCGACGGCAGCTACACCATTAGCGCGACGGTCAGCGATCAGGCCGGAAACCCCGGCAGCGCCAGCCGTGGCGTGACGCTGAACGGCGATGTGCCCACCGTCACCATCAATACCTTTGCGGGCGATGATGTGGTGAACGCGGCGGAACACGGCGCGTCTTTGGTGATCAGCGGCACCACCACCGCCCCAGTCGGGCAGACGCTGACTCTGACCTTAAACGGTAAAACCTACACCACTACGGTGCAGACCGGTGGTAGCTGGAGCTACACCCTCGGCAGTGCCGATGTCACCGCGCTGGCGGACGGCAATGCCTATGTGATTAACGCTTCGGTGAGCAATGCCATTGGCAACACCGGCAGCAGCAATCACACCATTACCGTCGATCTCAGCGCCCCGGCGATGGGCATTAATATTGATTCCCTGCAAGCCGACACTGGCCTTAGCGCCAGCGACTTTATCACCAGCGTCAGCCCGGTGGTGGTCAACGGCTCACTCACCGCCGCGCTTGCCAGTAACGAGACGGCGCAAATCAGTATCGACGGCGGTGTAACCTGGAGCACGCTTACCGTTACTGGCACGACCTGGCGCTATAACGACAGCCGCACGCTGACCGATGGTAACTATCTCTATCAGGTGCGGGTGATTGATGCGGCGGGCAACGTCGGGGCGACTGATAGCCGGAATGTGGTGATCGACACTACTGCGCCAGATCCCGCGGTGAAAACCATCACCATTAGCGCGATCACCACCGATACAGGTCTGATTACTAATGATTTTGTCACCAGCGACACGACGCTTGCGGTGAGTGGTACGCTCGGAGCGGCGCTCTCTGCTGGTGAGTTTGCGCAAATCAGTATCGATGGCGGCACCACCTGGCAGAATCTGGCGGTAAATGGATTAACCTGGACTTATCTTGACGGGCGCACGCTGACCGACGGTAACTACAACTATCAGGTACGGGTGATCGACACCGCCGGAAATATCGGCGCGACCGCCAGCCAGATCGTCACCGTGGATACCACCGCGCCGCTGGCGAGCAAAACCATCGTCATTGCGGGCATCAGCGATGACACCGGGTTAAGCAGCAGCGATTTTGTGACCCGTGACACTACGCTGACCGTGCGCGGGACGCTCGGCGCGGCGCTGGCGGCAGATGAACGGGCGCAAATCAGCCTTGATGGTGGCGTTACCTGGGCCACCTTAACCGTTATCGGCACCAGCTGGAGCTATGCCGATGGTCGCACGCTCACCGACGGCACATGGAATTACACGGTGCGGGTGGTGGATCTGGCGGGGAATGTCGGGCAGACCGCGACGCAAAACGTGGTGGTCGACACCATCAGCCCGGAAGCGGCGAAAAGCATCACTATTACCGGTATCAGCGATGACACCGGAGCCAGCAGCAGCGATTTTATTACCAGCGACACCACGCTTACCGTGCGCGGCGTGCTGGGCGCGGCGCTCGGCGCTAATGAGTTCGCGCAAATCAGTACCGACAACGGCGCAACCTGGGTGAACGTGACCGTTGCCGCAGACGGTCTGAACTGGACATATGTGGACGGGCGTACGCTGACCAACGGCACCACCACCTGGCAGGTGCGGGTGGTTGATTTAGCGGGCAACGTTGGCGCAACCGGCAGCCAGTCGGCGCAGATTGACACCGTTAACCCGGCGCAGGTGCTCACCATCGCCAGCATCAGTACCGATACGGGGAGTTCGGCCACCGACTTTATCACCAGCGATACCACGCTCACGCTGACCGGTTCGCTGGGGGCGGGGCTTGCCAGCGGCGAAGTGGCGCAGATTAGCCTCGATGGCGGCGCGACCTGGACCACGCTCACCACCAACGGTACGCAGTGGACTTACACTGACAGCCGCACGCTGACCGACGGCAGCTACGTTTATCAGGTACGGGTGCTGGATCTGGCGGGAAATACAGGCCCGGTGGTATCGAAAACGGTGGTGGTCGATACGATTAACCCCACCGCCACGCCGACCATTGTGTCGTATAACGATGATGTCGGGCAGCGGCAGGGGACATTAAGCAGTTCGCAGGCCACCGACGACACTACGCCGCTGTTAAACGGCGTGCTCTCTGCGCCGCTTGCCAGCGGTGAAGTCGTTTACCTCTACCGTAACGGTCTGCTGTTAGGTGCGGTAACGATGGTCGGCGCACTGAACTGGACTTACAGCGACAGTGGTCTGGTCAGCGGTGCCTATACCTACAGCGCACGAGTGGTGGATCTGGCAGGGAATATCACCTCCTCCAGTGATTTTGTTCTGACGGTCGATACCTCTATTCCGACGACGCTTGCGCAAATCACCAATCAAACCACGCGCGATACCACGCCGATTATCAGCGGCGTAATCACGGCGGCACTCGCCAGCGGGCAGTATGTTGAAGTGGTGATCAACGGCAAAACCTACACCTCGCAGCCGGGCGGTGCGGTGGTGGTCGATCCGGCGCACAACACCTGGTATGTGCAACTGCCGGATACCGACGCGCTGGCGGCATCTGCGACCGCCTATAACGTCACCGCGCAGGTGAAAAGCTCGGCGGGCAACGGCAATACCGCTAACGTCAGCAACGGCACAGTCACTGTTAACGCGGCAATTGATTACACACCAGCCTGGACCACCACCAGCAAATCCACCGCCTGGGGGCTGACCTACGGCCTCGACACACACGGGATGTGGACGGTGCTGGCCAACCAGCAAATTATGCAATCCACCGATCCGCTCACCTGGTCGAAAACCGCTCTGACGCTGGTGCAAAGTGGCAACAACTATGCCACCAGCTCCATCGCCGATTACAACCGTAACGGTACGGGCGATCTGTTTATTACTCGCGATGACTACGGCACGGGGTATATCAACGGCTTTACCAATAACGGCGATGGTACGTTTTCCAGCGCTATCCAGGTGAACGTTGGCACCCTGACGTGGTATGGCTCGATTGTGGCGTTCGATAAAGAGGGCGACGGTTATCTTGATTTCTGGATTGGCGACGCCGGGGGGCCGGACTCCAACACTTTCCTGTGGAACAACGCCGGCACCCTGACAGGCAACTCGACCACTGCTAATAACGGGGGGAGTGCTACGGTCGGTGGGGCGGTGACAGGTTATCTGTCACTCAACGAAGGTTCCGGTGTCGATCTTAATAATGACGGCAGGATTGACCTGGTTCAGCACACTTTCAACCTGAACAACAACTTCACCCTCTCATCGTTGATAAGTCAGGGCAATGGCACCTTCGTCTGGGGACAAAACACCGTCAATACTTTCCTCAGTAGTCCTGGCTCGGGGGGAAACTCGACATCCGTTTCCATGACATGGGCCGATTTCGATGGTGACGGCGATATGGATCTCTTCCTGCCCGCCAGCCAGGGAAGAGCTAACTACGGTTCGCTGTTATTCAACACCAACGGCGTGCTGGGTAGCCCGGTGGCGGTCGGCGCGACGGCAACCACCTACGCCAGTCAATTCAGCCTGGCCGTCGACTGGGATCATGACGGGTTAATGGACATCGCCCGTATCGCCCAGACCGGACAGTCGTATATTTATACCAACGTCAGCAACGCCAGCAACTGGACGCAGTCGGCACTCGGCGGCAGCCAGAGCGGCACCACCAGCGGCGTGGCGGCAATGGGCTACGACTGGGACGGCGCGGTGGATGTGCTGGTAACCAAACAGTCGGGCAGCGTGTTCCTCATCCGTAACACTAACACGGTGAGCTACGGCACCTCGTTGCACCTGCGTATCACCGATCCCAACGGTATTAACGTCTATTACGGCAATACCGTGAAGCTGTACAACTCGGCGGGCGTGCTGGTTGCCACACAAATCATCAACCCGCAGTCGGGGATGGGCGTTAACGACACCTCGGCGCTGGTCAACTTCTACGGACTTAATGCGGGAGAAACCTACAACGCGGTGCTGATCAAATCCACCGGTACTACCGCCAGCAATATCGACCAGACGGTAAACACCACATGGGGCGGCTTACAGGCCACCGATGCTACTCACGCTTACGATCTCAGTGCTGAAGCGGGTACGGCGAGCAACAACGGCAAGTTTGTCGGCACTGGCTATAACGACACCTTCTTCGCCACCGCAGGCACCGACACCTACGACGGTTCCGGCGGCTGGGTGTACAGCTCCGGCACAGGAACCTGGCTGGCGAACGGCGGCATGGACGTGGTCGATTTCCGTCTCTCAACGGTGGGCGTGACCGCTAACTTAAGCGTCACCACCGCCCAGGCCACAGGTTTTAATACCTCGACATTTACCAATATCGAGGGGATTTCCGGCTCGAATTTTAATGACACTCTGACCGGCAGCAGCGGCGATAACCAACTGGAAGGGCGCGGCGGCAACGACACGCTCAACATCGGCAACGGCGGCCACGATACCTTGCTCTATAAACTGCTTAACGCCAGTGACGCCACCGGGGGCAACGGTTCGGACGTGGTGAATGGCTTTACGGTAGGCACCTGGGAAGGCACCGCCGACACCGATCGCATTGATATTCGTGAACTGTTACAGGGCAGCGGCTACACCGGAAACGGCAAAGCCAGCCATGTCAACGGTGTGGCAACGCTGGATGCCCAGGCCGGAAACATCGGTGATTTTGTCAAAGTCACCCAGAGCGGCAGCGACACCATCGTGCAGATCGACCGTGACGGCACGGGCGGCGGCTTTGCGACAACTAACGTGGTCACGCTGACGGGCGTGCATACCGACCTCGCCACCTTACTGGCGAATCATCAGTTGATGGTGGTGTAGAGAATGAAAAAAAATGCCCAGTCCGTGGAAGCCTGGCTGGAGGCGATGATCGCCGTGGCGCGCTATTACCGCCTCGATTTTTCCCAGGAGAATGTGCGCGCGACCGTCAACTGGGAGCGCGACAGCAAACGGGAAGAGTTGCTCACCGACATGGCGCGGCAGTTAGGGATGGGGCTGCGGCTGGTGGAATTTTCCGCCGACTCGCTTAACCCGTGGCGGCTGCCGCTGATCGCGGTGTTTGATAATCAACAGATTGGCGTGATCACCCGCCGCGACAATCACGACAATATCAGCGTTCAGTTCAGCGGTGACGAAGGGCTGGAAACCACATTAAACGTCACGGATATAGAAGACAAAATCGTTGAACTGGCGCTGCTACGACCGCTCAGCGCCATTCCCGATGCGCGGGTGGATGACTACATTCGCCCGTATCAGGCTAACTGGTTCTGGAATCTTTCGCTAAAAGACTGGCGGCGCTATGGCGATATTATGCTGGCCTCGCTGGTGGCGAACGTGCTGGCGCTGGCGGCGATGATTTTCTCGATGCAGGTTTACGACCGCGTTGTTCCGGCGCAGTCCTACCCGACGCTATGGGTGCTGTTCGCCGGGGTGATGATGGCGATCCTGTTTGAGTTCTGTATGCGCATGGTGCGCACGCACCTTTCCGATGTGATTGGTAAGCGGGCAGATCTGCGTATTTCGGATCGCGTGTTTGGTCACGCATTACGGCTGAAAAATAACGTGCGATCGAAATCCACCGGATCGTTTATCTCACAGATCCGCGAACTGGAATCGGTGCGGGAACTGATCACTTCTACCACCATCGGCGCGGTGGCGGATCTGCCATTCTTCCTGCTGTTTGTTTTTATTTTGTGGATGATCGGCGGCTGGCTGGTGCTGGTGGTTTTGCTGGCGCTGCCGTTGCTGGTGATCCCCGGCCTGCTGGTGCAACGCCCGCTGGCGCGGCTGGCGAACGAAGGGATGCGCGAATCGGCAGTGCGCAACGCTACGCTTGTCGAGGCCGTGCAGTCGATTGAAGACATTAAACTGCTGCGTGCTGAACAGCGTTTCCAGAATCAGTGGAATCACACCAACGACGTGGCCTCGTCCATCAGTATGAAGCAACGTTTTCTCACCGGGCTGCTGCTCACCTGGACGCAGGAAGTGCAATCCATCGTCTATGTGGTGGTGCTGTTGGTGGGCTGCTTCATGGTGATGAACGGCGACATGACCACCGGCGCGCTGGTGGGGACGACGATTCTGGCTTCGCGCACCATCGCGCCGCTGTCGCAGATATCCGGCGTGCTTTCGCGCTGGCAGCAGGCGAAAGTGGCGCGTAATGGCCTTGATGAACTGATGAAGCGCCCGGTGGATCAGCCGGAACACGGCAAACTGGTGCATAAAGCAGTGCTGCACGGCAATTATCAGTTCAGCAACGCGGTGTTTTATTACGACGAAGAAGAGAAGATTGCCGATGTGGCGATCGGCAAACTCAACATTCAGGCCGGAGAGAAAATCGCCATTCTCGGGCGCAACGGCGCGGGTAAATCAACGCTACTGCAAATGCTCGCCGGAATGCGTATCGCCCAGCAGGGGCAGGTGCTGCTGGATAACATCAGCATCGGGCAGCTTGATCCGGCAGATCTGCGCCGCGACATGGGGCTGCTCAGCCAAACCGGGCGACTGTTCTTCGGCTCGCTGCGGGAAAACCTCACCATGGGGATGCCGGAAGCCAGCGATGAAGATATCGAACGCGCGTTAACCCTCAGCGGGGCGCTGCCCTTTGTACAGAAGCAGAAAAACGGCCTCAACTACATGATTCAGGAAGGGGGATTTGGTCTTTCTGGCGGTCAGCGGCAAACGCTGCTGCTGGCGCGGCTACTTATCTCTCAGCCGAATATTGTCCTGCTTGACGAACCCAGCGCCTCGCTGGATGAAATGGCGGAAGCGCATTTAATCGAACAACTGAAACAGTGGATTGGACATCGCACGCTGGTCATCGCCACTCACCGCACGGCGATGCTGCAACTGGTGGACCGCATTATCGTGATGGATCAGGGGCGGATTGTGATGGATGGCGCGAAAGAGACCATTTTGCGTGAACAGGGCGAACCCACGACGCGACGCGTGGTGTTGCAGGAGAAGAATAAGGGGTCTGCCGCATGAACGGACAACTGCAATACAACCGTGGCCTGACTGAACCCCGCCTGCCACGTTCGGCGCTGGCGGTGCGCGTTACCGCTGTGATGCTGCTCTGTTTTCTCGGCTGGGCGTGGTACTTCCAGCTTGATGAAGTCACCACCGGCAGCGGCACGGTAGAACCTTCCGGACGCGAACAGGTGGTGCAGTCGCTGGAAGGCGGGATTTTGTATCATCTCGACGTGAAGGTTGGCGATATTGTCGAACAGGGGCAGCCGCTGGCGCAGCTTAACCGCACCAAAACGGAATCCGACGTCCAGGAAGCGATGTCGCGGCTGTATGCGGCACTGGCAACCTCGGCGCGGCTGCGGGCAGAAGTGAGCAATAAACCGTTGGTCTTCCCTGACGAACTGAATAAATTCCCCGAACTTATCGAGTCGGAAACGGCGTTATATAACACTCGCCGCGACGGGTTGAACAAAGCCACCACCGGGTTGACGCAGGGGATTAGCCTGGTCAACCGCGAACTGGCGATGACCCAGCCGCTGGTGAAACAGGGGGCGGCGAGCAGCGTTGAAGTGCTGCGCCTGCAACGCCAGGCCAATGAACTGGAAAACAAACTTAGTGACGTGCGTACGCAATACTACGTACAGGCGCGGGAAGAGTTAGCGAAAGCCAATGCGGAAGTGGAAACCCAGCGTTCGGTGATCCGCGGGCGGGAAGATTCTCTCACCCGGCTCAACTTTACCGCGCCGGTGCGAGGCATTGTTCAGGACATTGACGTCACCACGGTTGGCGGCGTCATCGCCCCTGGTGGTAAACTTATGACTATCGTGCCGCTGGATGAGCAACTGTTGATCGAGGCAAAAATCTCCCCCCGCGATGTGGCGTTTATCCATCCGGGGCAAAAATCGCTGGTGAAAATAACCGCTTACGACTACTCCATCTACGGCGGCCTGCCGGGGGAAGTGGCAGTGATTTCACCGGACACTGTACAGGATGAAGTGCGGCGCGATGTTTATTACTATCGGGTGTACATTCGCACTTTCAGCAACCATCTGGAAAATAAAAGCAAACAGCAGTTTCCGATATTTCCCGGTATGGTGGCGACGGTCGATATCCGCACTGGCAAAAAAAGCGTGCTGGATTATCTGTTGAAACCCTTTAACAAAGCACAGGAGGCGTCGCGCGAACGATGAACATTAGCGATGTAGCAAAAATTACCGGCCTGACCAGCAAAGCCATTCGCTTCTATGAAGAGAAGGGGCTGGTGACGCCGCCGATGCGTAGCGAAAACGGTTATCGCACCTACACGCAGCAGCATCTCAACGAACTGACCTTACTGCGCCAGGCACGCCAGGTGGGCTTTAACCTGGAAGAGAGCGGCGAACTGGTAAATCTGTTTAACGACCCGCAGCGGCATAGCGCCGATGTAAAACGGCGCACGCTGGAGAAGGTGGCGGAGATCGAACGGCACATTGAGGAGCTGCAATCCATGCGCGACCAGCTACTGGCGCTGGCGAATGCCTGCCCCGGTGATGACAGCGCCGATTGCCCGATTATCGAAAATCTCTCCGGCTGCTGTCATCATCGGGCAGGGTGATTAAGACATACGGAAATAGTCGTCCATTATTTTCGTCAACTCCGGACGTTCGCCGTCATCATTGATGGCAAAATCCAGAAAAAAAGCATCTGCTTGCGGCGTTCGGTTTTGCGCCATCAACCGGAAGGTGAGGGGGCGATAAATGGCGTATGCCGGATAGCTGATAACGAATCGGGCAAAGTCAATAAAAAGCGGCGAGTGTGTGAAAAACAGCGCCTGCAAAATTACATCAGCCTGTTCATCCTCCCCCAAACCTTGTTGGATCATGCTCTTAATACGAGTTTCGCTCAAATTCCCGGCCTCAACAATTTGCCAGGCTTGATCCAGTGAAGGGTACCGACTGACGCTCTGCTGCAACTCTTCTGACCAGGTTTCGGATGGGCTGATGTGCTTATCAGGGCCGAAACTCTCCCATGCGCCGGGCGGTAATGTTTTCCACTCAGTGAGTTTGGGAACGTGGCACAGTAGCTCTGTTTTGTGCAGACATTCTCCGCCCGGAAATACTAGTGTTTGTTGCTCATCATTAAAACGGGTTGCCGTGCTGAGTACCAGTGTTTTGAGCGGTCGCCCTTCCAGTGCGGCAGCAGTGGCCTTATGGTGCCCGTCGAGCAGAACGCAGAGATAGGAATCAGGGAGATACCAGGCCAGAGCGCGGGCGTCCGGTTTATTGCGATAAAACGTCGCACGATCAGGATTAAAATGTGATGGCGGCTGTCCGGGAAGAAGAAAACAGGGGGCGATGTCACTGAAATAGCAATATTCAGGATCCCAGACGGCAACGGTCGCCGGATTACTGGCGCTATGGTCCGTTGCCGCCCAAAAGAAATGCCCGTTGCCATCCGTCGGGTAAAGTTCACGATCTTCCAGCAGGTAATAGCCATCAGCCATGCATGAGAACAGCGGTGTCAGCGCGGCAAAAGCGTCCGTCATGCCAGACCACGGGCGATTCCAGTTTTCGAGAGCAGACAAAAACCGGGCGGCTCCCTGTTCATCATCCGCAAAACCGCTGTAGACAAATTCCGCACAGGTGGGGCAGCCAGCCTCGGACCAGAAACGTATTAACGGGACATCCTGCCAGCAGAGCGAACGGATAAGCCCATAAGGGTGCGGATCGTAAATCACACACTGACACAGAAATCCTTTCCCGGACTTCACCGAAAAAATGACGCCTGCAGCGGTATTATTCAGTAGACGTACTTCAGGTTTTCGACAGGGAAAAAGCATGGCTACTCCTTAGCCAAAATTTCAGTTCCCTGAACTGTGCCAGAAAATTACGCTGGTGACTATTGCTCTATAAATGGAAGCGGTGCTCTTACCCGTTAATCACCGGTTGCACAGACAGAATATGCTGCAAACTTTCTACCATAATGCGCCCCGATTGAAATAAGCCTTCCTGAATTTCATTGTTAACATTCACAGCGTGAACCAGGGAGGCTAATAACACCACTTGTAAGAAGGCAAAAATAAACGCACCGATAATCATAATATGCGTCAGGGGGATTTTCCTTTGCTCCTTCATTTTAAATAGCCCACAAACTGGCCTTCTTTCATTAAGGCGATTTTTCCTGTGTGATGATAAACAATGACGTTATACAGACCCGACTGATAAACCGTGGCATCGGCATTATCTTCATCTATGACACATAAGGAATCATTGAGATAAGCAAAGTTCTTACTGCTCATTCTGAAGGTGACGCCAAATCCTTTATAAATGGCTTTCTTTGCCGCCTGGGCATGTTGTGCGGCTTCTGCATTTTTAAATGCCTGCGCCTCGGATGCACTTAAAATAGCCGTCTGACGCTGCTGTTCTGCGAGATAACAGGTATCATGACTGACGCCCTGCGCCTGGCAATCTGCGATGCGGGAAGTGGGTGAACTACAGCCAGCCAGTAATATAACCGCCAGCAGGGAAAACGATTTAATGGAGCTATTCATCATTGTTAACCTTAAATAATGTACGGAAAATTGCGAATAAGAAATTGCTGTTAAAATTAGAACGAATATCCCACGCCGACACCCGCACCGAAATCAGATTGTGTATCCGCAGAAATACCTGCTTTAAGTACCGTATGCGTTCCGGCATTAAAAGATGTTCCTACAGACACCGCAGATTCACCGTTGAACGTTCCCGCTCCCGCTGACACCATCATCAAGTCACCGGTTTTCACCTGTGGTTGTGAGGCGATAGCGATGGCAGATGCAGTTCCCGCATTGGCTTCTTTACGATTGTCCTCAACTTCGTTTTTCAGAGAATCGAAATGGTTATTGAGCGTGTTAATTTGTTGGCTGTTATCTGCGACCCGTTTTTGCGTGTTGGTTAACTGTTGCTGCGTTTGTGCGGAATCTTGTCTCAGACTTTCAATTTGCTCATGTGCCTGGACAGACTTCTGCGCCAGACTTTGCATTTGTTTATCGTATTGAGTCCTTTCATTTTGATGTTGTACTGCCACATCGGTTGTCAGCGCATTCATTTTCTGCCCTTGTTCAGTGGTAGTGCGCTGATTAGCCTCATTTTGAGCCGCCAGTCTGGCATTAATCATCTCCTGATAATGCGCGGTATTTTGCGTATCTCCAGTCGCGGCGAGCGTTTTTTGTGTGGCTACGATCTGCGCCTGTTGCTCTGTAATTTGCGTTTGCTGGGCATCAGTTACCGCAGACTGTCGGGCGTTGATCATGCTCTGATAACGGGCAGTTGTATGTACATCACCTGTAGCGGCAACGGTTTTTTGTCCTGCGTCAGGATCTGTCTGGACAGGGGGAATCTGAGTGGTATCAGGTGTTTCAGAAGGGATGTAGTGATGTTCAGTCAAATAGGTATATGCAGCGGGGCTGTTGTCGGTGCGTTCTAAAAAGCGGGTAATCTTCTGCTCAATCTCCGATTGCGACATGCCCGAGTTAATGGCTGAAAGCTCTGTTGCCGCCGCTTCAATGGTATCACCAGCTAAAACAAAAGGGCTGGATGTTGCTGAAATTATGAGTGCCAGTAAAGCTACGTTTACAGTTTTCATTCATTTTCTCTCGATAAAAATAAGTCGCATTAATGTTTCTATAAGAAACAAATAATATTGTTATTAAGAAATAAAATACGTTGCAATATGATCGAAATCTACGCCGCCATTTGTGTGATGTAAAGCGCATTTTTGTCTGGTGTAAGCGTAAACACCACCAATAAGAAACAAAAAATGTTTCTCATATAAATAAAAAAGGAAATTATTTCGTGCTCTTTCAATGTATAAAAGAGTAAAGACTTGTTTTGATAAGCGAAATAAATTCTGTTTCTGGACTAAACGTGAAGCAGTTCCTGATGTGTGCTAAAATGCGTTTCTTTGATAAATCTCAATTTTTAAGAGGTTTACGCCAGGCAGGAAAATTTAAATGAATGAATTTGAGAAGATTTTTAATGAAATGAATCTGGACCGGGCATTGCTACCGATCCTTTTTCGTTCGAACCGGTCAACAGTGTGGAAATATTTAAGTGGCGATAGTACGGCTCCTGCCTCAGCTATGTCACTGATTATGCTGTTGCAGTTAATCCAGAAACGAAACCCCGATCTATTAGCCGAATGGTTAACGCTTTCTGATTTCACCATTCCGCCAGAAGTTTACCTGGACCAGCCTGATTACTGGAAAGGGTGGGTGTATACGCAACACAAGGTCAATAAAAACGTCCTGGAATATCTAAAAAAACACTATCCGGATGAAGACCAAAAAAGTATGGGTAAAGGCCGGGAAGAGTAATTTTGCCTCTACTCGGCTATATGCCGGATGCGGCGCAAGCACCTTATCTGGCCTACGATTCGGGCATATTTTGTAGGCATGATAAGACGCGCCAGCGTCGCATCAGGCGATGACCGCACGGATAATCAGCGTTATCCCTTCTATCGCAATCACCTCAACATGCGTACCTGCGCCGAGATCCTCGCTGGCGCTGACAGGCCATGAACTGTCACCGACGCGCATATGACCGCGCCCGTTGACCAGCGGAGATTCCAGCACAAAACGTCGGCCAATAAGCTGCTGCCCGCGCTGGTTTAAATGACTGTCGCTGTGCTTTTGTTCGCGCACCCGCCGCGACAACCATTTCCACCACAGCCAGGCGGCGAGCAGCGTCAGGACGGCAAACATCACCCCTTGCCACTCCCAACCCAGCGGCACCAGCCAGACCACCAGGCCGGTAATCACCGCTGCCACGCCGCTCCACAACAGATAACCATTTCCGCCCAACATCTCGGCTGCCAGCAACAACCCGCCGAGACTGAGCCAGAAAATATGTGGATGAACGACCATTAACTCCATCATGGCTGAGTCCGTTTGTTGGCGCTGTCTTTCACCAGCTCGGCAATCCCGGCAATCGACCCCATCAGGCTGCTGGCCTCTAATGGCATCATCACTACTTTGCTGTTACTGGATGAACCGATCTGCTGTAACGCTTCGGTGTATTTCTGTGCGACGAAGTAGTTCACTGCCTGAATATCACCAGAGGCGATGGCTTCCGACACCATTTTAGTGGCACGGGCTTCTGCTTCGGCGGAACGTTCACGCGCTTCAGCTTGTAAAAATGCCGACTGACGCTCACCTTCCGCTTTCAGGATTTGCGACTGTTTTTCACCTTCGGCTTTGAGGATTTCCGCCTGACGGATCCCTTCCGCTTCAAGGATGTAAGCGCGTTTGGTACGTTCCGCTTTCATCTGCGCGTTCATCGAAGAGATAAGCTCTGCCGGTGGGCGCACGTCGCGAATTTCAATACGGGTGACTTTAATCCCCCACGGGTTGGTAGCCTCATCGACAATACGCAGCAGGCGTGAGTTGATGCTGTCGCGCTGAGAGAGCATTTCGTCAAGTTCCATTGAACCCAATACGGTACGGATGTTAGTCATGGTCAGATTGATGATCGCCAGCTCCAGATTGCTGACTTCATAAGCCGCGCGCGGGGCATCAATCACCTGAATAAAGCACACGGCGTCGATGGTAACGTTGGCGTTATCTTTCGAGATAACTTCCTGAGAAGGGATATCGAGCACTTGCTCCATCATATTGATCTTACGACCAATGCGATCCATAAACGGCACGACCAGACTGAGCCCCGGCTGTAACGTTTTGGTATAGCGACCAAAGCGTTCTACTGTCCACTGATAGCCCTGCGGCACGATTTTAACACCCGCGCCGACAATGACCAGCGCGACAAAAATGAGAATCGGGATAAAGATAAGCATCGGAAAAACCTCCTGTTGTACCGTCCATAATCAGCAAAATTGCTGCTTGATTAAACAAATTATACCTGATTACTGAAAGAGAGTTCCCCCTTATTCCTGCGAAGGATAAACTGTTTTTAGTAAAAATCAGAAAAAGGGAACAGCGATGCAGGAAAATAGTCCTTTGCTTCAGCTACAAAACGTAGGATATCTGGCGGGTGATACGAAGATTCTTAATAACATCAATTTTTCGCTACGTGCTGGCGAATTTAAGTTAATTACCGGCCCTTCCGGTTGTGGCAAAAGTACGCTGCTGAAAATTGTTGCTTCATTAATCAGCCCAACCAGCGGAACGTTGCTGTTTGAAGGTGAGGATGTCAGTACACTCAAGCCAGAAATCTACCGCCAGCAAGTATCTTACTGCGCCCAGACGCCGACGCTGTTTGGCGATACGGTATACGATAATCTGATCTTTCCCTGGCAGATCCGTAACCAGCAGCCTGACCCAGCCATTTTTCTCGATTTTCTCGAACGCTTCGCTTTGCCGGACAGCATTTTGACAAAGAATATCGCCGAGCTATCTGGTGGTGAAAAACAACGCATCTCATTGATTCGTAACCTGCAATTTATGCCAAAGGTATTATTGCTGGATGAAATCACCAGTGCACTGGATGAAAGTAATAAACATAACGTTAATGAGATGATCCACCGTTATGTGCGCGAGCAAAATATTGCCGTGCTGTGGGTGACACACGATAAAGACGAAATTAATCATGCGGATAAAGTGATTACACTGCAACCGCATGCCGGAGAAATGCAGGAAGCACGCTATGAACTCGCATAATATTACTAACGAATCATTGGCACTGGCATTAATGCTGGTGGTGGTGGCAATCTTAATTAGCCATAAAGAAAAACTGGCGCTGGAGAAAGATATTCTCTGGAGTGTCGGGCGCGCGATAATTCAGCTGATTATTGTCGGCTATGTGCTGAAGTATATTTTCAGCGTGGATGATGCCAGCCTGACATTATTGATGGTGTTATTTATCTGCTTTAATGCGGCGTGGAACGCGCAAAAACGCAGTAAATATATTGCTAAAGCTTTTATCTCATCGTTTATTGCCATTACGGTCGGGGCAGGAATTACCCTGGCGGTGCTGATTCTCTCAGGGTCGATTGAGTTTATCCCGATGCAGGTGATACCTATTGCAGGGATGATTGCCGGTAACGCGATGGTGGCGGTAGGGCTGTGTTACAATAATTTAGGGCAACGGGTCATTAGCGAACAACAACAGATTCAGGAGAAACTGAGTCTTGGCGCGACGCCGAAACAGGCTTCAGCGATATTGATTCGCGACAGTATTCGCGCGGCTTTAATTCCGACGGTGGATTCAGCAAAAACGGTTGGCTTAGTGAGTTTACCGGGAATGATGTCCGGGCTGATATTTGCCGGGATTGATCCGGTGAAGGCGATTAAATATCAGATTATGGTGACCTTTATGCTGCTCTCAACCGCCAGCTTGTCGACCATTATTGCCTGCTATTTAACCTATCGTAAGTTTTATAATTCGCGCCACCAGTTGGTGGTGACGCAATTGACGAAGAAATAAATATTTAATTAGCACGGTTTGGTAGGCCGGATAAGGCGTTCACGCCGCATCCGGCGGCTATGCGCGGATGCCTGATGCGACGCTGGCGCGTCTTATCAGGCCTACAAACCAGCACATCGCATTTCAACGGAAAATCAATACAACAACGCATACAGCTGGCGGCGATACTTCGACGCCAGCGCATCACCCGTACCCAGCGCAGCGAGGATCTCCTGGAACGTTTTACGCGTCTGACCGTCTGCGGCGGTGAGATCTTTACGCAGATGCCCAAACAGCAACTCCAGCGCCTCTTCATTACGCCCAACCTGATGCAGTTGCAGTGCCAGTTGCGTCGCCAGGGCGGCATCTTCTGGATTCTCTGCCACCTGCTGTTGCAACTGTTGAATTTCCGGCGTATCAGCCGCCTGCTTCAGCAGTTCAATTTGCGCCACCAGCCCCTGGTAGCGGGTGTCCTGATCCTGCAAAGGAATGGTTTTCAGCACGGCTTCTGCATCTTCAGAACGGTTCAGCGCAATCAGCGTTTCTGCCAGCAGCAGGCCGATCTCCCCGTTCTGACTTGACAGCTGCCAGGCGTCTTTCAGCAATGGCAGGGCGTCGGTGTAATTGCCTTCCTGCATCAGTTGCATCGCCTGCTGCGCTTTCAGTTCTTCTTCGCGCGGCAGCACTTTATCCAGCAGGGCGCGGATCGCTTCTTCCGGTTGTGGCCCCTGGAATCCGTCTACCGGTTGCCCGTTCTGGAACAGATACACGGTCGGGATCGCGCGCAGACCAAACTGCGCGGCAATCATTTGCTCCGCGTCGCAGTCCAGCTTCGCCAGAATAAATTGCCCGTTGTACTGCGCCGCGAGGCTTTCCAGAATTGGGGTTAACTGCAAACAGTGCTGGCTACGTTCAGACCAAAAATAGAACAGCACCGGAGTGGTCATCGACTGTTCAAGAACCTGTTGCAGGTTAGATTCGTTAATGTTGACAATATTTTCTACGGACATGGAGTCGCTCTCTGTTGTCGATATTTTCTTTGACATGGGGGCTTAAGCGCGCGCTTCAACTCACCCCTGCAATATTTTGTCCATCACGCGCCCCGGCAGCAGGCGCTTGAGCACCATTACCGCCCAGGTCACCAGCGTTACCGGATAGCGCATCTTCGGTTTCTCGCTAATAAAAGCATGGCGCACTTTGTCGACCACCGCTTCCGGTCCCAACGTAAAGCGGGCGGCGATGCCAGGATTTTCGACTGGTTTATCACTTTGCGTCTGGTTGACGTTGTCGGTGAAGCGAGTACGAATGGGACCAGGTTCGATCAGGCTTACTTTAATTCCGCTGTGGCGCAGCTCCATGCGCAGTGCGTCTGACCACGCCTCCAGCGCATATTTACTGGCCGCGTAAGCGCCTCGACCCGGCGTGGAGATTAATCCCATCACCGATGAGGTCATCACAATACGCCCTTCACCGTGCGGCAACATCGCGGGTAACAGGCGCATGGTGAGCTGGTGTGCGCCGAAAAAGTTGGCGGAAAACTGCTGTTCCATCTGCGCACGGCTGATGGTGGAAAGGGGGCCATACATGCCGAATCCGGCATTGTTAAAGATCCCATACAGACAATTATCGGTCAGGGCGATCACTTCGTCGGCTGCGCGATCAATACTTTCTGGCGAATCCAGATCGATCAACACGCCGGTAAATCCCATGCTGTTCATGCGCTCAACATCATCCGGTTTCCGGCAACCTGCCAGCACATGAAAACCCTGGCGTTTTAATTCGAGCGCGCTTTCCAGGCCAATACCACTGGAACATCCGGTAATTAAGACCGATTTTTGCATAACTTTACCTGTCAGGATCTCCGTTGCTTTATGAGTCATGATTTACTAAAGGCTGCAACTGCTTCGCCATCCAGTCGGCAATAAACGGCTGGGCGTCGCGGTTGGGATGAATACCGTCATCCTGCATCCATTGTGGCTTGAGGTAGACCTCTTCCATAAAAAAGGGCAGCAGCGGAACATCAAACTCTTTGGCGAGTTTGGGGTAAATGGCGCTAAAGGCTTCATTATAACGGCGACCATAGTTTGCAGGCAGACGTATTTGCATTAACAATGGTTCAGCGTTGGCGGCTTTGACATCCTGCAAAATCTGGCGCAGCGTTTGCTCGGTTTGTTGTGGCTGAAAACCACGCAAACCGTCATTGCCGCCCAGTTCAACCAGCACCCAGCGCGGCTGATGCTGTTTCAGCAGAGCCGGAAGGCGCGCCAGCCCTTGTTGCGAGGTGTCGCCGCTGATGCTGGCATTGACTACCGACGTTTTACTCTGCCACTTATCATTCAACAAGGCAGGCCAGGCCGCGCTGGCAGACATTCGATACCCGGCGCTCAGGCTATCACCCAGAATCAATAACGTGTCCGCTGCGGCGGCACGGAAGGTTAACAGGACCAGGAACAGGAAGGGCAAATGCCAGCGGAAAACATTGTTGAAGTTCATCATCTTAAGAAGTCCGTCGGTCAGGGGGAGCATGAACTCTCCATCCTCACCGGAGTTGAGCTGGTTGTCAAACGTGGCGAGACCATCGCGCTGGTAGGCGAGTCGGGATCGGGTAAGTCAACGTTGCTGGCGATCCTCGCCGGGCTGGATGACGGCAGCAGTGGCGAAGTAAGTCTTGTGGGACAACCGCTACATAATATGGACGAAGAAGCGCGGGCAAAGTTACGCGCGAAGCACGTAGGCTTTGTTTTTCAGTCGTTTATGTTAATTCCTACCCTTAACGCGCTGGAAAACGTCGAGCTTCCGGCGCTGCTGCGCGGTGAGAGTAGCGCGGAAAGTCGTAATGGGGCGAAAGCGTTGCTCGAACAGTTAGGGCTGGGTAAACGTCTTGATCATCTTCCGGCACAGCTTTCCGGCGGCGAACAGCAACGTGTGGCGCTGGCGCGAGCTTTTAATGGTCGGCCTGATGTGCTGTTTGCCGACGAACCCACCGGTAACCTTGACCGCCAGACGGGCGATAAAATTGCCGACCTGCTGTTTTCCCTCAACCGTGAGCATGGCACCACGTTGATTATGGTGACTCACGACCTGCAACTGGCGGCACGTTGCGACCGCTGCTTACGACTGGTTAACGGGCAGTTGCAGGAGGAAGCATGATTGCACGTTGGTTCTGGCGCGAATGGCGCTCGCCGTCGCTGTTAATTGTCTGGCTGGCGCTAAGCCTGGCGGTGGCCTGCGTGCTGGCGCTGGGCAACATCAGCGATCGCATGGAGAAGGGCTTAAGCCAGCAGAGCCGGGAGTTTATGGCGGGCGATCGGGCGTTGCGCAGTTCACGCGAAGTGCCGCAAGCGTGGCTGGAGGAAGCGCAAAAGCGCGGCCTGAAAGTCGGCAAGCAGCTGACTTTCGCCACCATGACATTTGCAGGCGACACACCGCAGCTGGCGAACGTCAAAGCGGTGGATGATATCTACCCGATGTATGGCGATCTGCAAACCAATCCCCCAGGCCTGAAACCGCAGGCGGGCAGCGTATTGCTGGCCCCACGCCTGATGGCACTGCTTAACCTGAAAACGGGCGATACCATTGACGTGGGCGATGCCACCTTGCGGATTGCCGGAGAAGTGATTCAGGAACCGGATTCCGGTTTTAACCCCTTCCAGATGGCTCCGCGTCTGATGATGAATCTGGCGGATGTCGATAAAACCGGAGCCGTGCAGCCGGGGAGTCGGGTCACCTGGCGCTATAAATTCGGCGGCAGCGAGAACCAGCTCGACGGCTATGAGAAATGGTTGTTACCTCAGCTTAAACCCGAACAACGCTGGTACGGTCTGGAACAGGACGAAGGCGCGCTGGGGCGATCGATGGAACGCTCGCAACAGTTTCTGCTGCTTTCGGCGCTTCTGACCTTGCTGCTGGCAGTGGCAGCGGTGGCGGTGGCGATGAATCATTACTGTCGTAGTCGCTACGATCTGGTGGCGATCCTCAAAACGCTGGGGGCTGGGCGAGCGCAACTGCGTAAGCTAATCGTCGGTCAGTGGCTGATGGTGCTGGCGCTTTCAGCCGTTACCGGCGGGGCGATAGGCCTGTTGTTCGAAAACGTGTTGATGGTGCTGCTCAAGCCCGTTCTGCCTGCCGCACTACCGCCTGCCAGCCTCTGGCCATGGCTGTGGGCGCTTGGCACCATGACGGTCATCTCGCTGCTGGTGGGGCTGCGACCATACCGCTTGTTGCTGGCAACACAGCCTTTACGCGTATTGCGTAATGATGTGGTCGCGAACGTCTGGCCGCTCAAGTTTTATCTGCCGATTGTCAGTGTGGTGGTTGTGCTGCTGCTCGCCGGATTAATGGGCGGCAGTATGCTGCTCTGGGCGGTGCTGGCGGGCGCGGTAGTACTGGCTTTGCTGTGCGGTGTGCTGGGCTGGATGCTGCTGAATGTACTTCGCCGCATGACGCTGAAATCGCTACCTCTGCGCCTGGCGGTCAGCCGCCTGTTACGTCAGCCGTGGTCAACGTTAAGCCAGCTTTCGGCATTTTCGCTCTCCTTTATGCTGCTGGCACTGTTGCTGGTGTTGCGTGGCGATCTGCTCGACCGCTGGCAACAGCAGCTACCGCCAGAAAGCCCGAACTACTTTTTAATCAACATCGCCACAGAACAGGTTACGCCGCTAAAAGCGTTCCTCGCGGAACATCAAATAGTCCCGGAATCGTTTTATCCGGTAGTGCGGGCGCGGTTGACGGCGATTAACGATAAGCCGACAGAAGGCAATGAAGATGAGGCGCTCAATCGCGAACTCAATCTCACCTGGCAAAATACGCGGCCCGATCATAATCCGATTGTCGCCGGTAACTGGCCGCCAAAAGCCGATGAAGTATCGATGGAAGAGGGGCTGGCGAAACGCTTAAACGTTGCCCTCGGCGATACCGTGACTTTTATGGGCGATACCCAGGAGTTCCGCGCTAAAGTGACCAGCCTGCGCAAAGTGGACTGGGAAAGTCTGCGGCCTAATTTCTATTTTATTTTCCCGGAAGGGGCATTAGACGGGCAACCGCAGAGCTGGCTTACCAGTTTCCGCTGGGAGAATGGCAACGGCATGTTGACGCAACTCAACCGCCAGTTCCCGACCATTAGCCTGTTAGACATTGGCGCGATTTTAAAACAGGTCGGTCAGGTGCTGGAGCAGGTAAGTCGGGCGCTGGAAGTGATGGTGGTGCTGGTCACCGCCTGCGGTATGTTGCTGTTGCTGGCACAGGTGCAGGTGGGAATGCGTCAGCGTCATCAGGAGCTGGTGGTGTGGCGCACTCTCGGTGCGGGCAAAAAACTGCTGCGCACGACATTGTGGTGTGAGTTCGCCATGCTCGGGTTTGTATCCGGCCTGGTGGCCGCAATTGGTGCGGAAACGGCACTGGCAGTGTTGCAGGCGAAAGTGTTTGATTTCCCGTGGGAGCCAGACTGGCGATTGTGGATTGTGTTGCCTTGTAGCGGTGCGCTGCTGCTGTCGTTTTGCGGCGGCTGGCTGGGTGCGCGACTGGTTAAGGGTAAGTCGCTATTCAGGCAGTTTGTGGGGTGATGACAGTCGTTAGATTGCCTGATGCGACGCTGGCGCGTCTTATCAGGCCTACAAAACTGCACTTAACCGTAGGCCGGATAAGGCGTTCACGCCGCATCTGGCATGAACAGCGTGCATTTTGGCAATAAATCTGAAACCAACTGTCATGTCGGTTTTTTTAAAGGCCGAAGGTGGTAAACCTTCGGCCTTAGCTACGTTTCCTCAGTTATTCAATAAACTGGCGGATCAGTTCCAGCAGCGCGATTAGCGCCTTAAGAACGATGAGAACTTTATCGAGAAAAGTTTTCATCCGTTGCTCCCTTAAGGGAGAAAGACAATCACAGCTTACCCTTACGTTGCCTGTAACTATGATTTTCTTCATGTGCTAGATGAGGACTGCCTCTCTCCAAATTAGAGCACCAGAATCAGCACCACCTGTATCCTGACCAGGACTTAAAAGTACTTTTCCGCACTGCGGTAATTCCTTGAGGCAGTATCACTACTAGCGTCGGGATTGTATCGCCAACATAGCTGTTTGAATATGTAGGCATCCTGACTTATAATCCACTTGCTAGATGAGGACTGTTTCATTTCTGTCCGGAACCACCAAGTCTTGGACGGAAAAAATAAAAAAACCGACTGTCATGTCGGTTTTTTTATATCTGTATTCTGATGCAACCATTCTGTTCTCACGACAATCGCCGTTTCAGAATATCGCCTATTACCGCGTCTTAACCCATTCCGCCACTTCCGCCCACTCACCGCGAAAGACAACTTTTTCCGCTTTTTTCTCAAGCTGATAGCGATACATCGGGTCGTAATATTCTTCAAGTAACGGCACCAGCCAGGCCAGATGACCGTCGGTGCTGCCGGTGGTAAGTTGCGTTGTCAGCGCCGCATCCAGCCTTGCAGCCAGTTCGTTATAGCGTTGTAGCCCCAGCCGACGCTTAATCGCCGAAAGTCCGTGATGCAGGTATTCGCAATACTCCTGCCAGCCCTGTTCGTCGCCGTACGCATGGGTAAAATCATGATGCATACGCAAGAAATACTCTTCGTTCAGGCGTTCAAGACGGATCTCAAACGGATCTTCTACCACCGCAATCGCCGCCTGAGTCATTCGCTCGCGCAGGCATTCCGGCAGGTGATTCGAACCGATCATCCGGCTTTCATCTTCCAGCACCCACAGGTGCAAATCCTGACGGGCGTCGGTTTTTAGCATTTCGGCAGCCAGCAGATTTTCAAAACTCGCCTGGCTAAGTTGCGGTTGCAACGTGCGACCAAACGCCGAACCGCGATGACGCGCCAGCCCTTCCAGATCAACACCGTTCGGCTGTTGTTGCACTAACAGCGTTTTACCGCAGCCGGTACAACCGCCAATCAGCACTATCGGTTTTTGTGCCAGTTCAATGGTCGCCTGAATCGCGGCCTGGCGCAGCGCCTTATAACCGCCTGCCACCAGCGGATAATCAATCCCCGCTTCATGCAGCCAGCGTTGCACAATATGTGAACGTTGACCGCCTCGGGCGCAGCAGAGAATACCTTGCGGATTTTGCAGGCACGCTGCCCGCCAGGCGTCCATGCGCTGCTGACGAATTTCACCCGCCACCAGTTTATGCCCCAGCGCCAGCGCCGCGTCTGACCCTTGCTGTTTATAGCAGGTGCCAACGGCGGCGCGTTCATCGTTATTCATTAACGGCAGGTTGATAGCGGCGGGCATTGCGCCTTGCTCAAACTCGATGGGGGCGCGAACATCAATAATGGGCGTATCAGCAATCAGCAGGGCACGATAGTCCTGTTCCGTGTGTCTCTCTTGCATAGTTAAAAGTGAACCTCAAATCAGCTTGTGCGCTATTTTACGCGCCAACGCGCAAGGAAACTTGATTTTTAACTGCGTGGGTTGCCGAAAATTTCTAAAAATCCGCTGATTTCCGGCCTGCGCTGAGTAAACAAGGTCACAATATCTTCTACCGCTTTGCCACTGCCAAATTTGCGCCATGCCAGACTCAATGGCGAAGGAGGGCGCATCGTTGGGATTACCCGGCTGACCAGTTGTTGATTATCGATCATTGACTGGCAAAGTGATTTTGGCAAAAAACCAATGCCAACGCCCGCCAGATGGGCGGCGATTTTCGTTTCCATATCGGGAACAATAATCTCTTTTTGCCCCGGCAATCGCCAGGCGACGCGTTTGGTTAGTGTGCGGGCGCTGTCTTCAATATTAACCGCCGGAAAGCGCCGCAACTGCGCTTCTGTTAGCGGCTCTTCAACTTTCGCCAGCGGATGATCCGCCGCCATGACAAAGCGCCATTGCACCGATCCTAAGGGATCAAGACTAAAGGTATTTGCCAGCGCCTCGGTTCCCGTGACGCCGATAGCCAGTGAAAAACCTTCGTACAATAGCGAGTCCCAGACGCCCATATAGATTTGTCGGGAGATGTGAAACTGGGTAAAGGGGTAACGTTCATTCAGCCACGCCAGCAGCTGGGCGACGGCCTGGGGGTTGTAGAGCAGGTTGTTGATGACAATATTCACCTGGCGTTCCACGCCATCATTCACCTGTTGCAGCTCGCTGGGCATACTTTCCAGCCAGCTCAGCCAGTCTATGGCCTGAGAAAGTAGATGCTCGCCAGCCGCTGTCAACGTCACGCTGCGAGTCGTGCGGAAAAACAGCGCCACTCCGGTGTTCTCTTCCAGAAGTTTAATGCGATAGCTGATCGTCGCCGTGGTTTTACATAATCGTTCTGCCGCTTTTGAAAAACTTCCTGTTTCAGCAACCGCAATGAAAGTCCGCAAAGTTTCTGGATCGAACATTTTCAGGTATCCCCTTTTAAATCCGCAGGTTGCGTGATTTTCCTGTCCTTTGATTTACCTGTATTTTCACATGATAACCCTGTGTGATTTGTGGGCTAAATCTACTTTTGGAAAAATATTCCAACTTTTGTGTTGATGTTGTTCTCTTAAGGTTTTAGATTGCCTGTTATTGAACCACATTGTCCGGTCGGCGGTGGTTGAACGGAATTATGTTACAAGGACAAAAAGATGAAACTTCAGGTATTACCGTTAAGTCAGGAAGCCTTCAGTGCTTATGGCGACGTAATAGAAACGCAGCAACGGGATTTTTCCATATTAACAATGGCCTGGTGGAGCGTTACCACGATTTGGCGCTGGTTGAGATTCTTGAGCAAGACCGTACGCTTATCAGCATTAACCGCGCGCAACCGGCCAATCTGCCGCTGACCATTCACGAACTCGAACGTCATCCGCTGGGCACTCAGGCCTTTATTCCGATGAAAGGGGAAGTGTTTGTGGTGGTCGTGGCGTTAGGTGACGACAAACCAGACCTGTCAACCCTGCGGGCGTTTATTACCAACGGCGAACAGGGAGTGAATTACCATCGTAACGTCTGGCATCACCCACTTTTTGCCTGGCAGCGCGTCACCGATTTTCTGACCATCGATCGCGGCGGCAGTGACAACTGTGATGTTGAAAGTATTCCTGAACAGGAACTCTGTTTTGCGTGACGCCTGCAACCGACTTGCATAAGATAAATTAATTGTTCATTGTTTATGCTCACTTGTAGGTCGGAGTTAACGTAGGTATGACGGAAGTTAGACGGCGCGGCAGGCCAGGACAGGCGGAGCCTGTGGCACAGAAGGGCGCACAGGCGTTAGAGCGGGGAATTGCGATTCTGCAATATCTGGAAAAAAGTGGGGGAAGTTCGTCGGTTAGCGATATTTCTCTCAATCTGGATTTGCCGCTCTCCACGACCTTTCGCTTGCTGAAGGTTTTACAGGCAGCGGATTTTGTCTATCAGGACAGTCAGTTAGGCTGGTGGCATATAGGATTAGGTGTCTTTAACGTCGGTGCGGCGTACATCCATAACCGCGATGTCCTTTCCGTCGCCGGGCCGTTTATGCGCCGCCTGATGTTACTTTCCGGCGAAACGGTCAATGTCGCGATCCGTAACGGCAATGAAGCAGTATTAATTGGTCAGTTAGAGTGTAAATCGATGGTCAGGATGTGTGCGCCACTGGGCAGTCGTCTGCCGTTGCATGCTTCCGGTGCGGGCAAGGCGCTGCTTTATCCGCTGGCGGAAGAGGAGTTGATGAGCATCATTCTGCAAACCGGTTTGCAGCAGTTTACGCCAACTACGCTTGTGGATATGCCCACCTTGCTGAAGGACCTGGAACAAGCGCGTGAACTGGGCTATACCGTAGATAAAGAAGAGCATGTTGTAGGTCTGAATTGCATAGCTTCAGCAATTTACGATGATGTAGGTAGCGTTGTTGCCGCTATCTCCATCTCCGGACCTTCATCAAGACTGACAGAAGATCGTTTTGTCAGTCAGGGTGAGCTGGTCAGAGACACCGCCCGCGATATCAGCACGGCGTTGGGACTGAAAGCACATCCATAGTGTCTGTCGCATCCCGCTCTGCGGAGCGGGTTTTTTTGACAAAATTTGAAAGTTGGAAAATTTTTCCAATTAATAGAGGTAGGAATAAAATGGCAAAAATGAGAGCCGTTGACGCGGCAATGTATGTGCTGGAGAAAGAAGGTATCACCACCGCCTTCGGCGTTCCGGGAGCTGCAATCAATCCGTTCTACTCAGCGATGCGTAAGCACGGCGGTATTCGCCACATTCTGGCGCGTCATGTGGAAGGTGCTTCGCACATGGCGGAAGGTTATACCCGCGCAACGGCAGGGAATATCGGCGTATGTCTGGGGACTTCCGGTCCTGCGGGCACGGACATGATCACCGCGCTCTATTCCGCTTCTGCTGATTCCATTCCTATTCTGTGCATTACCGGCCAGGCACCGCGCGCCCGTCTGCATAAAGAAGATTTTCAGGCCGTAGATATTGAAGCAATTGCTAAACCGGTCAGCAAAATGGCGGTTACAGTTCGTGAAGCGGCGCTGGTGCCTCGCGTGTTGCAACAGGCATTTCACCTGATGCGTTCTGGTCGTCCGGGTCCGGTACTGGTGGATTTACCGTTCGACGTTCAGGTGGCGGAAATCGAGTTTGATCCTGACATGTACGAACCGCTGCCGGTCTATAAACCTGCTGCCAGCCGTATGCAGATTGAAAAAGCGGTCGAAATGTTAATCCAGGCTGAACGTCCGGTGATTGTTGCCGGGGGCGGGGTCATCAATGCTGACGCAGCTGCACTGTTACAACAGTTCGCTGAACTGACCAGCGTTCCGGTGATCCCAACGCTGATGGGCTGGGGCTGTATCCCGGACGATCATGAACTGATGGCCGGGATGGTGGGTCTGCAAACCGCGCATCGTTACGGTAACGCAACGCTGCTGGCGTCCGACCTGGTGTTTGGTATCGGTAACCGTTTCGCCAATCGTCATACCGGTTCGGTAGAGAAATACACCGAAGGGCGCAAAATCGTCCATATCGATATTGAGCCGACGCAAATTGGCCGCGTGCTGTGCCCGGATCTGGGGATTGTCTCTGATGCTAAAGCTGCCCTGACTTTACTGGTTGAAGTGGCGCAGGAGATGCAAAAAGCGGGTCGTCTGCCGTGTCGTAAAGAATGGGTCGCCGACTGCCAGCAGCGCAAACGCACTTTGCTGCGCAAAACCCACTTCGACAATGTGCCGGTGAAACCGCAGCGCGTGTATGAAGAGATGAACAAAGCCTTTGGTCGCGATGTTTGTTATGTCACCACCATTGGTCTGTCACAAATCGCTGCGGCACAAATGCTGCATGTCTTTAAAGACCGCCACTGGATCAACTGTGGGCAGGCAGGCCCGTTGGGCTGGACCATTCCGGCGGCGCTGGGCGTGTGTGCCGCTGATCCAGAGCGCAATGTGGTGGCGATTTCCGGTGACTTCGACTTCCAGTTCCTGATTGAAGAATTAGCCGTTGGCGCACAGTTCAACATTCCGTACATCCATGTACTGGTCAATAACGCCTATCTGGGTCTGATTCGCCAGTCGCAGCGCGCGTTTGATATGGATTACTGCGTACAGCTCGCATTCGAAAATATTAACTCCAGCGAAGTGAACGGTTACGGCGTCGACCACGTAAAAGTAGCGGAAGGTTTAGGTTGTAAAGCTATTCGGGTCTTCAAACCGGAAGATATTGCACCGGCATTTGAACAGGCGAAAGCATTAATGAATCAATACCGTGTACCTGTGGTAGTGGAAATCATTCTCGAGCGCGTAACCAATATTTCAATGGGCAGCGAACTCGATAATGTGATGGAATTTGAAGATATCGCCGATAACGCAGCGGACGCACCGACTGAAACCTGCTTCATGCACTATGAATAAGGGAGATAAATAATGTTACGTTTCTCTGCGAATTTATCGATGTTATTTGGTGAATATGATTTTCTCGCCCGTTTTGAGAAAGCAGCGCAGTGTGGTTTTCGCGGCGTTGAATTTATGTTTCCTTATGACTACGACATTGAAGAATTAAAACAGGTGCTGGCGAGTAATAAACTCGAACATACTCTGCACAATTTACCGGCGGGTGACTGGGCGGCGGGGGAGCGCGGTATTGCTTGTATTCCTGGCCGTGAAGAAGAGTTTCGGGATGGCGTAGCAGCAGCGATTCGTTATGCTCGTGCGCTGGGTAATAAAAAAATTAACTGTCTGGTCGGTAAAACGCCGGCTGGTTTCAGCAGTGAACAGATTCACGCAACGCTTGTAGAAAACCTGCGTTATGCCGCGAATATGCTGATGAAAGAAGATATTTTATTATTGATTGAACCTATCAACCATTTTGATATTCCTGGTTTCTATCTCACCGGAACTCGGCAGGCGCTGAAATTGATTGATGATGTTGGTTGCTGCAATTTGAAAATTCAGTATGACATTTATCATATGCAGCGGATGGAAGGTGAATTAACCAACACTATGACTCAATGGGCCGATAAAATTGGTCACCTGCAAATTGCCGATAATCCGCATCGCGGCGAACCGGGAACCGGAGAAATTAATTATGAGTATCTCTTTACGGTAATTGAAAATTCTGACTACAACGGTTGGGTTGGGTGTGAATATAAACCCCAAACCACCACGGAAGCCGGTTTACGCTGGATGGATCCGTACCGTTAAAACGTAACGCTGTTCAGGCAATGCTTTTTTAGGCCGCTAAGTTGGCAGGGGATCGTGTTGTCTGAATTCAGGAAAAGCGAAATTTAAAAGAGGTTAATTATGAAACTGGGATTTATTGGCTTAGGCATTATGGGTACACCGATGGCCATTAATCTGGCGCGTGCCGGTCATCAACTGCATGTCACAACCATTGGTCCGGTTGCTGATGAATTACTGTCACTGGGTGCCGTCAGTGTTGAAACTGCGCGCCAGGTAACGGAAGCATCGGACATCATTTTTATTATGGTGCCGGATACGCCACAGGTTGAAGAAGTTCTGTTTGGTGAAAATGGTTGTACCAAAGCCTCGCTGAAGGGCAAAACCATTGTTGATATGAGCTCCATTTCCCCGATCGAAACTAAACGTTTCGCTCGTCAGGTGAATGAACTGGGCGGTGATTATCTCGATGCGCCCGTCTCCGGCGGTGAAATCGGCGCGCGTGAAGGGACGTTGTCGATTATGGTTGGCGGTGACGAAGCGGTATTTGAACGTGTTAAACCGCTGTTTGAACTGCTCGGTAAAAATATCACCCTCGTGGGCGGTAACGGCGACGGCCAGACCTGCAAAGTGGCAAATCAGATTATCGTGGCGCTCAATATTGAAGCGGTTTCTGAAGCCCTGCTGTTTGCTTCAAAAGCCGGAGCGGATCCGGTACGGGTGCGCCAGGCGCTGATGGGCGGCTTTGCTTCCTCACGTATTCTGGAAGTTCACGGTGAGCGCATGATTAAACGCACCTTTAATCCAGGTTTCAAAATTGCGCTGCACCAGAAAGATCTCAACCTGGCACTGCAAAGTGCGAAAGCACTGGCGCTGAACCTGCCAAACACCGCGACCTGCCAGGAATTGTTTAATACCTGTGCGGCAAACGGTGGCAGCCAGTTGGATCACTCTGCGTTAGTGCAGGCGCTGGAATTAATGGCTAACCATAAACTGGCCTGATACCCGCAATAAAAATGGCCGATATCAGAAAATGAATCGGCCAGCAATATTAAAAAAGAAAGCAGCCAAAGATGTTGCTTCAGTATTAAAAATAATATTTTTATTTTATTTGTTCCTCATAGCTAGATTAAAAAGACGTTATTCGATACGTGAAATTAAGAGGGATTTATGGAACATCAGAGAAAACTATTCCAGCAACGCGGCTATAGCGAAGATCTATTGCCGAAAACGCAAAGCCAGCGGACCTGGAAAACATTTAACTATTTTACCTTATGGATGGGTTCGGTTCATAACGTTCCCAATTATGTGATGGTTGGCGGCTTTTTTATTCTCGGCTTGTCTACCTTTAGTATTATGCTGGCAATTATCCTCAGTGCCTTTTTCATTGCCGCGGTAATGGTATTAAACGGTGCTGCGGGCAGTAAATACGGCGTACCGTTTGCCATGATCCTGCGTGCTTCTTACGGCGTACGTGGTGCACTGTTTCCCGGATTATTAAGAGGCGGTATTGCTGCCATTATGTGGTTTGGCCTGCAATGTTACGCCGGATCGCTGGCTTGCTTGATCCTGATTGGCAAAATCTGGCCGGGATTTTTAACTCTCGGTGGTGATTTTACCCTGTTAGGGCTTTCTCTACCGGGCTTAATCACTTTCTTACTCTTCTGGCTGGTGAACGTCGGAATCGGTTTCGGTGGTGGCAAAGTTTTAAATAAATTCACCGCCATTCTTAACCCGTGTATCTATGTTGTCTTCGGCGGTATGGCGATTTGGGCGATTTCGCTGGTCGGGATCGGTCCAATCTTTGACTACATTCCGAGCGGTATTCAGAAAGCAGAAAACGGTGGCTTCCTGTTCCTGGTGGTGATTAACGCGGTAGTTGCGGTCTGGGCGGCACCGGCGGTGAGCGCATCCGACTTTACGCAAAACGCCTACTCGTTTCGTGAGCAAGCGCTGGGGCAAACGCTGGGTTTAGTTGTGGCCTATATTCTGTTTGCGGTCGCCGGGGTATGTATTATTGCCGGAGCCAGTATTCACTACGGCGCTGACACCTGGAACGTGCTGGATATTGTTCAGCGTTGGGATAGCCTGTTTGCCTCGTTCTTTGCGGTACTGGTTATTCTGATGACGACTATCTCCACTAACGCCACCGGTAATATTATTCCGGCTGGTTATCAGATTGCCGCTATTGCACCGACGAAACTGACCTATAAAAACGGCGTACTGATTGCCAGTATTATCAGCCTGCTGATCTGCCCGTGGAAATTAATGGAAAATCAGGACAGTATTTATCTGTTCCTCGATATTATCGGCGGAATGCTGGGTCCGGTAATTGGTGTCATGATGGCGCATTATTTTGTGGTGATGCGCGGACAAATTAATCTTGATGAACTGTATACCGCAGCAGGGGATTTCAAATATTACGATAACGGCTTTAACCTTACCGCGTTCTCAGTAACTTTGGTCGCCGTTATTTTATCTCTCGGTGGTAAATTTATTCCGTTCATGGAGCCTTTATCACGCGTTTCATGGTTTGTCGGCGTTATTGTCGCCTTTGCGGCCTACGCCTTATTAAAGAAACGTACTGCAGCAGAAAAAACAGGAGAACAAAAAGTCACAGGTTAATTAATCCCGATATTGAACATTGAGTTAAAAAACCAATCTGTATTTTACAAGGAGTTTGTTATGTCTTTTGATTTAATCATTAAAAACGGCACCGTTATTTTAGAAAACGAAGCTCGCGTTGTAGATATCGCCGTTAAAGGCGGAAAAATTGCTGCTATCGGTCAGGATCTGGGCGATGCAAAAGAAGTTATGGATGCGTCTGGTCTGGTGGTTTCGCCAGGCATGGTTGATGCGCACACCCATATTTCTGAACCGGGTCGTAGCCACTGGGAAGGTTATGAAACGGGTACTCGCGCAGCGGCAAAAGGGGGTATCACCACCATGATCGAAATGCCGCTCAACCAGCTGCCTGCAACGGTTGACCGCGCATCGATTGAACTGAAGTTTGATGCCGCTAAAGGCAAGCTGACTATCGATGCGGCGCAACTCGGTGGCCTGGTGTCTTACAACATCGACCGTCTGCATGAGCTGGATGAAGTGGGCGTTGTCGGCTTCAAATGCTTCGTTGCGACCTGTGGCGATCGCGGTATCGACAACGACTTCCGTGACGTCAATGACTGGCAGTTCTTCAAAGGTGCGCAGAAGCTGGGCGAACTGGGTCAGCCAGTGCTGGTGCACTGCGAAAATGCGCTGATCTGTGACGAACTGGGCGAAGAAGCGAAGCGCGAAGGTCGCGTAACCGCTCATGACTATGTGGCTTCGCGTCCGGTGTTTACCGAAGTGGAAGCGATTCGCCGCGTACTGTACCTGGCGAAAGTCGCCGGTTGCCGTCTGCACGTTTGCCACATCAGCAGCCCGGAAGGTGTTGAAGAGGTGACTCGTGCGCGTCAGGAAGGCCAGGACGTTACCTGTGAATCCTGCCCGCATTACTTTGTACTGGATACCGATCAGTTCGAAGAAATCGGTACTCTGGCGAAGTGTTCACCACCGATCCGCGATCTGGAAAACCAGAAAGGCATGTGGGAAAAACTGTTTAACGGTGAAATCGACTGCCTGGTTTCCGACCACTCTCCATGCCCGCCGGAAATGAAAGCCGGTAACATCATGAAAGCATGGGGCGGTATCGCCGGTCTGCAAAGCTGCATGGACGTGATGTTCGATGAAGCAGTACAGAAACGTGGTATGTCTCTGCCGATGTTCGGCAAATTAATGGCAACTAACGCAGCAGATATTTTCGGTTTGCAGCAAAAAGGCCGTATCGCCCCAGGAAAAGATGCCGACTTCGTCTTCATTCAGCCGAATAGCAGCTATGTTCTTACCAATGACGATCTGGAATATCGCCACAAAGTCAGCCCGTATGTTGGCCGTACCATTGGCGCGCGTATCACGAAAACCCTCTTACGTGGTGATGTGATTTACGACATCGAACAGGGCTTCCCTGTTGCGCCGAAAGGTCAATTTATCCTTAAACATCAGCAGTAATCTGGCCCCTGCAATGCCCGTCCTTGCGGCGGGCATTCTCCGGTTAAGGTGTGTTTATGTTCAATTTTGCAGTGAGCCGTGAAAGCCTGTTATCAGGATTTCAGTGGTTTTTCTTTATTTTTTGCAACACGGTTGTGGTTCCTCCTACGCTACTTTCGGCTTTTCAGTTGCCGCAAAGTAGCCTGCTTACGCTCACGCAATATGCTTTTCTTGCTACCGCGCTGGCCTGTTTCGCTCAGGCGTTCTGCGGTCATCGTCGCGCTATTATGGAAGGTCCGGGCGGCCTGTGGTGGGGAACCATCCTTACTATCACCCTTGGCGAAGCATCGCGCGGAACCCCGATCAACGATATCGCTACCAGTCTGGCGGTGGGGATTGCGATTTCTGGCGTGCTGACGATGTTGATTGGTTTTAGCGGATTAGGTCATCGCCTGGCGCGGTTATTTACGCCGTCGGTGATGGTCTTGTTTATGTTGATGCTGGGCGCGCAGCTGACCACTATCTTTTTCAAAGGTATGCTCGGGCTGCCGTTTGGCATAGCCGACCCGAATTTTAAAATTCAGTTACCGCCGTTCGCGCTCTCGGTGGCGGTGATGTGCCTGGTACTGGCGATGATTATCTTCCTGCCGCAACGTTTTGCCCGTTATGGCCTGCTGGTCGGTACCATAACCGGCTGGTTGTTGTGGTACTTTTGCTTTCCTTCTTCGCATTCGCTCTCCGGTGAGTTGCACTGGCAGTGGTTCCCGCTCGGCAGTGGCGGTGCTTTGTCGCCGGGGATTATTCTGACGGCGGTGATTACAGGTCTGGTAAATATCAGCAATACCTACGGTGCGATTCGTGGCACGGATGTTTTTTATCCGCAACAGGGCGCGGGGAATACGCGTTATCGTCGCAGCTTTGTGGCGACCGGATTTATGACGCTGATAACCGTGCCGCTGGCGGTAATTCCATTTTCACCGTTCGTTTCATCCATTGGTTTATTAACCCAGACCGGCGACTATACGCGACGATCGTTTATTTATGGCAGCGTTATTTGCCTGCTGGTGGCGTTGGTTCCGGCACTCACGCGACTGTTTTGCAGTATCCCCTTACCAGTGAGTAGCGCGGTCATGCTGGTTTCTTATCTGCCTTTACTCTTTTCCGCGCTGGTGTTTAGCCAGCAAATCACGTTTACCGCTCGCAATATTTATCGACTCGCATTGCCGTTATTTGTCGGCATATTTTTAATGGCATTACCGCCTGTGTATCTGCAAGACCTTCCATTAACGCTTCGTCCTCTGCTCAGTAACGGCTTACTGGTCGGAATTTTACTGGCTGTTCTTATGGATAATCTTATTCCGTGGGAACGCATCGAATAATTTTTTGAAAAAGGATTGATAATGAAGATTGTCATTGCGCCAGACTCGTTTAAAGAGAGCTTAAGTGCAGAAAAATGTTGTCAGGCAATTAAAGCCGGGTTTTCGACCCTCTTTCCCGATGCGCACTATATCTGTTTGCCGATAGCGGATGGCGGCGAAGGGACGGTGGAGGCGATGGTCGCAGCGACGGGCGGCAAAATCGTGACACTTGAAGTCTGTGGGCCGATGGGCGAAACAGTGAATGCTTTTTATGGCATTACCGGCGACGGGAAAACGGCGGTGATTGAGATGGCGGCGGCAAGTGGCCTGATGCTGGTCGCGCCTGAGAAGCGTAATCCGTTGCTGGCGTCAAGTTATGGCACTGGCGAGCTGATTCGTCATGCGCTGGATAACGGTATTCGCCATATTATTCTCGGCATTGGTGGTAGCGCGACGGTCGACGGCGGTATGGGCATGGCGCAGGCGCTCGGTGTGCGTTTCCTTGATGCCGACGGTCAGGTGCTGGCGGCTAACGGCGGCAATTTAGCACGCGTGGCAAGTATTGAGATGGATGAATGCGATCCGCGTCTGGCGAACTGCCATATTGAAGTAGCGTGCGATGTAGATAATCCGTTGGTAGGGGCACGCGGCGCGGCGGCGGTGTTTGGCCCGCAAAAAGGGGCGACGCCAGAAATGGTCGAAGAGCTGGAACAGGGGCTGCAAAATTACGCCCGTGTTTTACAACAGCTAACTGAAATCAACGTCTGCCAGATGGCGGGCGGCGGCGCGGCGGGCGGTATGGGCATTGCGGCGGCGGTATTCCTCAATGCGGATATTAAACCGGGTATTGAGATTGTGTTGAATGCGGTCAATCTTGCGCAGGCGGTGCAGGGCGCAGCGCTGGTGATCACCGGGGAAGGACGCATCGACTCGCAAACGGCAGGCGGTAAAGCGCCGCTGGGTGTGGCATCGGTGGCGAAGCAGTTTAATGTACCGGTGATTGGGATTGCTGGCGTATTGGGTGATGGCGTGGAAGTGGTGCACCAGTACGGCATTGACGCGGTATTCAGCATTTTGCCACGTCTGGCACCTTTAGCCGAAGTGCTCGCCAGCGGTGAAACCAATCTCTTCAACAGTGCGCGAAATATTGCCTGCGCCATTAAAATAGGTCAGGGAATTAAAAACTGACTCTTACCTTTAAAGCGGATGCGATTTATATCGCATCTTTTTTTACCTGAATTTACCGCAAAAAAAGCCACGGTATAAACCGTGGCAAAATCCAACATAGCTAAAAATAATCAGGCGAGTGGTATGACTTAAATCTCAACGTCGCGGTTACAATCCTTCGAATAAATATAACTAAACGCTTCACCACGCCCTACGCCATAACCGGCCTGTAAGGAATAAGCGCCCATAAAGATGTAATCGCCTTTTTTCACCGGGATCCAGTTATTGTCGAGGTTATAAACCCCCTGACCGGAAAGAATATAGGCACCGTGTTCCTGAACGTGTGTTTCGATATAACCGTGGCTGGCACCTGGTGCAAAAGAGAGGATATGCATGTTCATATCAAAGCCTAACTCTTTGGGCAGGAAGTCCAGCAAGATCACATCGTCCATACCTTCATAGTGAATGCGTTCCAGTTCGCTGGCATTGCCAGAAACCAACCACGGCGCATGGCCTTCTACCGGAACATAGCGGCGCTTATACAAGAATATTTGGCTGTCTTCGGCCTGAGCATTAACAAACGTCATTAAGGAACCCGGCGGGCAATAAAGATAGCCACCTTCACTTAAGGAAAATGTTTTCCCTTCAGCTTCGGCAGTGATATTTCCAGAAATCACATACAGGAACGTTTCAATTCCTTCACCACCGAAGCCCTGTTGGTTGCCGCCGTTTTGATGCAGTGTGACCAGATAATCAACAAAAGAGGCCCCCAGCTTTGGCGTGGACAGGATTGTCGCGTCACAATTTTCAAAGCCCGGAATAATATTTTTTACCAGACCGTCCGGGGTTAGCAGCGCGAAATTACCGTGTTTAACAATCGCACGGTTAGCCAGTAAATCATCGCGGTAACCGGTGACGTTATTTAAATATCCCATTTATAACTCCTTATTTCTGCCAGGCAAGTTGATAAAGCATGAGTGCCAACGTTTTGACCCCTTCGGCAAGGTCGGTAATATTGGTGCGTTCCGCCGGGTTATGGCTGATCCCGTTGATGCTGGGAATGAAAATCATGCAGGTCGGCACGCGAGGCGCGAAAATTTGTGCGTCGTGCCCGGCACCACTGTGCATTACCCGGTAATTCAGTTTTTCGCTTTCACACAATTCTGTCAGGGTGGCGACAAGCTCCTTGTTCATCGGCACGGGTTCTTCATCCATCCATAAATCGATATCAATACCAATGTCCATTTCATCGCAAATCGCCCGCATGTCGTTTTCTAACTGTTGGGTAAAATCGCGCAACACGGCAGTGTCGGTATGACGACAATCAATAGTGAACGTGGTTTTACCCGGCACTACATTCACCGTATTCGGGCGCGGCTCCACCTTGCCAAAGGTCAGCACCAGCGGATCGCCCATCTTTTTCGCTTTCTCAACTGACTGATGGCAAATGCGACTGAAAGCGTAAACCGTATCACGACGATAACCCATCGGCGTGGTGCCTGCATGGTTTGATTCGCCGTTCAGCGTCACCGTGTAGCGACGTTGCCCGACAATCGCATTCACCACGCCAATTGACTGACCATTACTTTCCAGCACACAACCCTGTTCGATATGCAGTTCGACAAAGGCTTTGATGTCCTGACGCGGAGCCAGTGGGGCGGCGGGCAGAGTAAATCCACAAGCCTTCATCGCATCGACAAAACTATTTCCTTTGGCATCACAGATATTCCGCACGTCGTCAGGATTCGCCAGCCCAAAGATATTTTTACTGCCCCAGAAGACATACGGGAAGCGGCTGCCTTCTTCTTCCGCCATTGCCACCACTTCGACCGTTCGCAGCGGCGCGCCGTATTGCGTTTTCAGCCAGTCAATCGCCAGCCACGCCGCCAGTGCGCCGAATTGTCCGTCGAGGTTACCGCCGTTAACCACGGTATCAATATGCGAACCGCTCAGAATCACTTCCTGGGGGTATTCGCTGCCGTTCAGGCGGCCGTATAAATTCCCCACTTCATCGAAACGTGTTTCCAGCCCACTTGCTGCCATTCTTTTTTTAAATTGCTGCTGGGTTTCCAGCCACTCCGGCGAATAAAGTAAACGGGTCATTCCACCCGTTGGGTCAGCGCCAAAAGAGGAAAGCCAGGGCAGCGTTTCTTCTATGGCTTGACGGAAATGTGTAATCATAAGAAAGTCCTGTCTCAACAATTATTGCGCAAAGGGATTTTTCGTTTCGTATGACGTGTTATAAAGCGCGTCGGAAATTAAATACTGGTAAATATCATCAACAATTTCGATGCCTTCGACGGCGGCTTTGCGTTGTTTAATATCCTGATCCTGTCCGGGATAATAAACCTGGTTAAAACCGGGCGCGGGGGTTATGGCATTTAATTCGCGCATGGTCTGGCTAAGATGTTGACGGAATAATTCGCTGGAGGAGAAAAAATTCGGGTTAATAACTACATGTAATTGCCCTAAATTACGCCCGGCGTGTAAATCGTCATACATCGAACTGACCTGACGCCCGAACGGTAAGCCGAGTAAGACGCCTGAGAGGACGTCGATCATCATCATCAGGCCATAACCTTTCGGTCCGGCAGCCGGGAGCAGGGCGTTAACCGCGAAGGGATCGGTTGTTGGTGCACCGTTTTTATCGACCGCCCAGGTATCCGGGATAGACATATTGCGCGAGCGGGCGTCGAGCACTTTTCCCCATGCCTGTACGGTAGTCGCCATATCAAAAGTAAGAATCTCGTCGCCTTTTCCCGGCGCGGCAAAGGCCAGTGGGTTAGTGCCGTAGTAAATTTCCGCGCCGCCAAACGGCACCACCATTGGATCGGACTGGCACATCGAAATGCCAATCAATCCGGCGCGGGCTGCCTGCTGCACAAAATAAGAGATTGCGCCGCTGTGACCCATCCGGCTGATGCCGACCACCGCCACGCCATGTTGTTGGGCGGTTTTGATGGCATGTTCCATACCCATTTTCGCCGCGACCTGTCCGGCGGCATTGTCAGCATGTAAAATTGCCGAGCACGGTCCGGTTTCTTCAAGACGAAACGCTGGTTCGCGGTTGGTGCCGCCTTTTGATATGCGCTCTGCGTAGTATTCAACGCGCACCGCGCCATGAGAGTGGATCCCTCTGGCATCGGCGTAAACCAATACTTCAGCCACGGTTGCAGCGTGCTCACGTTTTAACCCAGCCTGACAGAGTTTATTCTCAATTAACTGGTGGAGTGTTTCCCGACTGATTTTCATCTGTCTTCCTTTTTAACGACGGTGTGAAGCATGACTGCAATTAACATACAGGGAAAATATCTGGATTATGTGATCCAGACAGGCAAAAAAATATAGTTAGAATTTATTTGATAATCCGCTCGCTTTTAACCTGGTTTTTAAAACAACTATGCTTATTAAAAAATAACGTGTAATAGTCTGGCGGTTATTTGAATTCTTTTGTTAATAATGTCTGTGTGATATTCATCACCTTATTTACTCGTTGTCATCGATACCGTAATCGCCACATTAACACTGCTCGTGCAATTGCCATGGGTGCAATTTTTAAGGAGTTGTTATGATCCACGCCTTTATTAAAAAAGGGTGTTTTCAGGATTCAGTCAGTTTAATGATTATTTCACGAAAACTCAGCGAATCAGAAAATGTTGATGATGTTACCGTAATGATGGGTACGCCCGCCAATAAAGCGTTACTAGAGACTACAGGTTTCTGGCATGACGATTTTAATCACGCCACGCCGAACGATATTTGCGTGGCAATTCGTAGCGAAGCGGCGGATGCGGGGATCGCGCAGGCGATTATGCAGCAGCTTGAAGAGGCGCTAAAGCAACTGGCGCAGGGAACGGGCAGCAGCCAGGCGTTGACGCAGGTACGTCGCTGGGACAGTGCCAGTCAGAAATTACCCGATGCCAATCTGGCGCTGATTTCAGTGGCTGGCGAGTATGCGGCGGAGCTGGCGAATCAGGCGCTGGATCGCAACCTCAACGTGATGATGTTCTCCGATAACGTCACGCTGGAAGATGAAATCCAACTTAAAACCCGCGCACGGGAAAAAGGCTTGCTGGTGATGGGGCCAGACTGCGGTACGTCGATGATTGCCGCCACGCCGCTGGCTTTTGCTAACGTGATGCCGGAAGGCAACATTGGCGTCATTGGCGCTTCCGGTACCGGGATTCAGGAACTGTGTTCGCAGATTGCACTGGCAGGTGAGGGAATTACTCACGCGATTGGTCTTGGCGGGCGCGACCTCAGCCGTGAAGTGGGCGGCATCAGTGCGCTAACGGCGCTGGAAATGTTAAGCACCGATGCGAAAAGCGAAGTGCTGGCATTTGTTTCAAAACCACCTGCCGAAGCTGTGCGTCTGAAAATTGTTAATGCCATGAAAGCAACCGGCAAACCAACGGTGGCGCTGTTTTTAGGTTATATCCCGGCGGTGGCCCGCGACGAAAATGTCTGGTTTGCCTCCTCGCTGGATGAGGCCGCGCGTCTGGCTTGCCTGCTTTCACGCATTACGGCGCGACGTAACGCAATAGCACCTGTCAGCAGCGGACTTATTTGCGGCTTGTATACCGGCGGTACGCTGGCCGCCGAAGCGGCGGGATTACTTGCCAGGCATCTTGGCGTGGTAGCCGACGATGCCCATCATCACGGCATGATGCTGGACGCCGATGGTCACCAGATCATTGACCTCGGCGATGATTTCTACACCGTCGGGCGTCCCCATCCGATGATCGACCCAACCTTACGCAACCAGTTAATTGCCGATCTCGGCGCTAAACCGCAAGTGCGCGTATTGCTGCTTGATGTGGTGATTGGCTTCGGTGCGACTGCCGATCCTGCAGCCTCGCTGGTAAGCGCCTGGCAAAAAGCCTGTGCCGCGCGTTCAGACAATCAACCACTGTATGCCATTGCCACAGTGACAGGCACTGAACGTGACCCGCAATGCCGCTCGCAACAAATCGCCACGCTGGAAGATGCGGGGATCACGGTAGTGAGTTCGCTGCCGGAAGCCACCTTGCTGGCGGCGGCGTTAATTCATCCGCTCTCGCCTGCCGCACAGCAACATACACCGTCATTACTGGAAAACGTCGCCGTGATTAACATCGGATTACGCAGCTTTGCGCTGGAGCTACAAAGCGCCAACAAACCGGTTGTGCATTACCAATGGTCGCCAGTCGCCGGCGGCAATAAAAAACTGGCTCGTTTATTAGAACGTTTGCAATAAGGGGTTCCCATGTTTACATCAGTGGCGCAAGCCAATGCTGCGGTTATCGAACAAATTCGTCGCGCTCGTCCACACTGGCTGGATGTGCAACCGGCTTCTTCACTCATTAATGAATTAAATCAGGGTAAAACACTGCTTCACGCCGGGCCGCCGATGCGCTGGCAGGAGATGACCGGCCCCATGAAAGGGGCGTGCGTGGGCGCATGTCTGTTCGAAGGCTGGGTGAAAGATGAAGCGCAGGCGCTGGCAATACTGGAGCAGGGGGAAGTGAACTTCATTCCTTGTCACCATGTGAATGCTGTCGGGCCAATGGGCGGAATTACTTCTGCCAGTATGCCGATGCTGGTGGTCGAGAACGTGACCGACGGTAACCGGGCGTACTGCAACCTCAACGAAGGTATCGGTAAAGTGATGCGTTTTGGCGCTTACGGCGAAGATGTCCTGACTCGCCATCGCTGGATGCGTGATGTGTTAATGCCGGTATTAAGCGCGGCGCTGGGGCGCATGGAGCGCGGTATCGATCTCACCGCGATGATGGCGCAGGGCATTACGATGGGCGATGAATTCCATCAACGCAATATTGCTTCCTCAGCACTGTTAATGCGTGCGCTGGCCCCACAAATTGCTCGCCTCGATCATGATAAACAGCACATTGCGGAAGTGATGGATTTCCTCAGCGTGACCGATCAGTTCTTCCTTAACCTCGCGATGGCTTACTGCAAGGCGGCGATGGATGCTGGTGCGATGATCCGCGCAGGCAGCATCGTCACGGCAATGACCCGCAACGGCAATATGTTCGGGATTCGGGTCAGCGGGCTGGGCGAACGCTGGTTTACTGCGCCTGTAAACACTCCCCAAGGTCTGTTTTTCACCGGCTTCTCGCAGGAGCAGGCGAACCCGGATATGGGCGATAGCGCGATTACCGAAACCTTTGGTATCGGTGGTGCGGCAATGATCGCCGCCCCTGGCGTAACACGCTTTGTCGGTGCAGGTGGTATGGAAGCAGCCAGAGCTGTATCTGAAGAGATGGCAGAAATCTTCCTTGAGCGCAATATGCAGTTGCAGATCCCTGGCTGGGATTTCCAGGGCGCGTGTCTGGGGCTGGATATTCGTCGCGTGGTAGAAACCGGTATTACACCACTCATCAATACGGGTATCGCCCATAAAGAGGCGGGGATCGGGCAGATTGGTGCAGGTACTGTGCGGGCACCGCTGGCGTGCTTTGAACAGGCGCTGGAAGCTCTGGCTGAAAGCATGGGGATTGGTTGAGGAACGCGCAATGACGATCATCCATCCTCTGCTTGCCAGCCGTAGTGCACCGAATTATCGCCAGTCCTGGCGGTTAGCGGGCGTGTGGCGGCGGGCGATTAACCTGATGACGGAAAGCGGTGAATTGTTAACGCTGCATCGTCAGGGTAGTGGTTTCGGTCCCGGAGGATGGGTGCTTCGCCGCGCGCAATTCGATGCGTTATGCGGTGGATTATGCGGCAATGAACGACCACAGGTTATGGCTCAAGGGATTCGCCTCGGTCGTTTCACGGTTAAACAGCCACAGCGTTATTGTTTGCTACGTATTACGCCGCCTGCGCATCCTCAACCGCTTGCAGCTACATGGATGCAACGCGCGGAGGAAACCGGGCTTTTCGGGCCACTGGCGTTGGCGGCAGGCGATCCGCTGCCTGCTGAATTACGCCAGTTTCGCCACTGTTTTCAGGCCGCGCTCACTGGTGTTAAGACCGACTGGCGGCACTGGCTGGGTAAAGGGCCGGGATTAACGCCGAGTCATGATGACACGCTAACGGGAATGCTGCTGGCAGCCTGGTATTATGGCGCTTTAGATGCGCGCTCCGGTCGCCCGTTTTTTGCCTGTTCCGACAATCTTCAACTCGTTACCACAGCGGTGAGCGTTAATTATTTACGTTATGCCGCGCACGGATATTTCGCCTCGCCACTCCTGCACTTTGTTCATGCTCTGAGTTGCACGAAACGTACTGCTGTGGCGATTGATTCGCTGCTGGCGCTGGGGCATACGTCAGGGGCAGATACGCTGCTGGGGTTCTGGCTTGGTCAACAATTATTACAAGGAACACCATGAAAACACTGGTTGTGGCTCTTGGGGGCAACGCCTTACTCCAGCGCGGCGAAGCGCTGACGGCAGAAAATCAATATCGCAATATTGCCAGTGCTGTTCCCGCGCTGGCGTGCCTGGCCCGTTCTTATCGGCTGGCGATTGTTCACGGCAACGGACCGCAGGTGGGGCTGCTGGCGTTACAGAATCTGGCGTGGAAAGAGGTAGAACCGTATCCGCTGGATGTGCTGGTGGCGGAAAGCCAGGGGATGATTGGCTATATGCTGGCGCAGAGCTTGAGCGCACAGCCGCAGATGCCGCCTGTCACGACGGTGCTGACGCGCATTGAAGTTTCGCCTGATGATCCGGCGTTTTTGCAGCCAGAGAAGTTTATCGGTCCGGTTTATCAGCCAGAAGAACAAGAGGCACTGGAAGCGGCTTATGGCTGGCAGATGAAACGTGATGGTAAATATTTACGCCGGGTGGTGGCGTCTCCGCAACCGCGTAAAATTCTCGACAGTGAAGCCATCGAGTTGTTGCTCAAAGAGGGGCATGTGGTGATTTGCAGTGGCGGCGGCGGTGTTCCGGTGACGGATGACGGAGCAGGGAGTGAAGCTGTGATTGATAAAGATCTCGCCGCGGCGTTGCTTGCCGAGCAGATTAATGCCGATGGACTGGTGATCCTCACCGATGCTGACGCGGTTTATGAAAACTGGGGAACGCCGCAGCAACGCGCCATTCGCCATGCCACACCGGATGAGTTAGCGCCATTTGCCAAAGCCGATGGGGCGATGGGACCGAAGGTAACGGCGGTGAGTGGTTATGTCAGAAGCCGTGGTAAACCTGCGTGGATTGGGGCGTTATCGCGGATTGAAGAGACGCTGGCGGGCGAAGCGGGGACCTGTATTTCGCTTTAGTCGTAGGCATTCGGTATTTGTGCCTGATGCGATGCTGATTATCCGACCTGGAAATATCACCGCTTCCGCAGGTCGGATAAGGCGTTCACGCCGCATCCGGCAGGAATATGAGTACCAGGTTAACTGAACTTACTCTGCGCCCACATCACGCCGCTGGCATACTCCGGCGGCAGCAGCGGGATTAATGCTTCCAGCGTCGCGGTCAGACGCGATGTGTCGCTGTCGGTCAAATTCAGATGCCCCACCTTACGGCCCGGACGCACTTCTTTGTCGTACCAGTGCAGATGCACCAGCGGCAGTTTCAGCCAGTCATAGTTCACATCGCTACCAATCAGGTTGATCATCACTGACGGGCTATTTACCACCGGTTGCGGTAACGGCAGATCGGTAATCGCCCGCAGATGCAGCTCAAACTGGCTGATGCTGGCACCGTTTTGTGTCCAGTGACCACTGTTATGCACACGCGGAGCCAGTTCGTTGATCAGCAGACCTTGCGGAGTGATAAAACACTCCATCGCCATCACGCCCACATAGCCCAGATCCTGCATAATCGCCGACAGCATCTCTTCGGCCTGCGCCTGCTGCTGTGCGTTGGCCTGCGGGAAAGCGACGCTGGTGCGCAAAATACCATCCTGATGCAGGTTATGCGTCAGCGGATAAAACACAGTGCTGCCATCAAAGCCGCGCGCGCCAACCAGCGATACTTCACCAGTGAAGTTAATGCCCTGCTCGACAATACATTCGCCGTAGCATTCAGCCGGTAACTGTGCGGTTTCATCGGCGCGTAAACGCCATTGACCGCGACCGTCATAGCCACCAGTGCGACGCTTAACAATCGCCAGTTCACCTAAACGATCAAACACCGCAGGCCACTCACTGCGATCGGCAAGTAACTGCCACGGTGCAGTCGGCAGGTGAAGCTTGTCGAAAAGCTGCTTCTGAGTCAGACGGTCGGCAATAATCGGGAACACATCGCGGTTCACAAAGGCCGGATGGCGTGCCAGCTCGCGCGTTAATGCGGTTTCCGGCCAGCGTTCGATCTCAGCGGTAATCACGCTTTGTTGAAAGGGCACCGCCGCCGGTTCAGCGTCCAGCCCGACCGGCCAGACAGCAATGCCTAACGGTTCGCCTGCCTGGCGCAACATACGGCCTAACTGCCCGTTACCGAGGACGCAAACCTGTTTCATGCCGCACCTCGCGGGTCCGGGTTTTCCAGCACTTCATCAGTCTGGGCTTTGCGCCAGTCATTCAAACGCTGGTGCAGTTCTTTATCATGAGTCGCAAGAATTTGTGCTGCCAGTAACGCGGCGTTTGCCGCGCCAGCTTTACCTATCGCCAGCGTACCCACCGGAATGCCGCGCGGCATTTGTACGATGGAGTAGAGGCTATCGACACCGCTCAGTGCGGCGCTCTGTACTGGCACACCCAGCACTGGCACCAGCGTTTTGGCGGCAATCATGCCCGGCAGGTGCGCTGCGCCGCCTGCGCCCGCAATAATCACCTGATAACCGTTCTCTTCGGCACTTTCGGCGAAGCTGAACAGTTTATCGGGGGTGCGGTGAGCAGAAACCACTTCAACGTGGTGCGGGACATTCAGGATTTCGAAGATTTCGGCGGCGAACTGCATGGTAGCCCAGTCGCTTTTGGACCCCATCACGATGGCGACACGCGCCGGATTATTGCGGGAAGACATGCGTCTTAAAACTCCTGTGGTGCACAACTCTCGGCTTTAGAGGGCACAGAGAATAGCACGGAAAGAGAGCAAGGAAAACGGTTGCGTGGCTGTGAAATCAGTAAAGTTGCGGGTATTTAAAACGGAAAATGAATCAGCTCAACGTCATCCGCCGTGACTTTCACCATTGAACCTTCCGTATGCCAGGCACCCAACACGACACGGAAAGCAGGTTGCTGATTGGCGATAAGTTCATGGATCGCCGGGCGATGGGTATGCCCGTGGATCAGCCATTGCACCTGATGTTTTTCCATCGCACTGACCACCGCGTTTTGGTTAACGTCCATGATCGCCAGCGATTTACTGCTGTTGGCTTCTTTGCTGTTCGCGCGCATTCGCGCGGCAATGCGTTTACGCACAAACAACGGCAGGGCGAGGAATAGCGTTTGCAGCCAGGGTTTGTGGACTTTGGCGCGAAAAGCCTGATAACCGATGTCATCGGTGCACAGCGTGTCGCCATGCATAATCAACACCCGGCGACCATAAAGTTCGAGCACTTTTTCTTCCGGCAATAACGTCATGCCACTCTCACAGGCAAAGCGTTTGCCAAGCAGAAAATCACGGTTGCCATGAATGAAATAACAGGGAACACCGGAATCGGACACCGCTTTGATCGCTGCGGCCATCTGGCGATGAAGTGGGTTGGGATCGTCATCGCCAATCCATGCTTCAAACAGATCGCCAAGAATATACAGCGCGTCGGCCTTGCGGGCTTCCCCCGCTAAAAAACGCAGAAAACCGGCGGTGATCGCCGGTTCTTCCACGCAGAGATGAAGATCTGCAATAAAGAGTGTCGCCACGATTACTCGCTAACGGTCACGCTTTCAATGATAACGTCTTCTTTTGGCACGTCCTGGTGCATACCGCTACGACCGGTTGCTACACCTTTGATTTTGTCAACCACGTCCATGCCTTCAACCACTTCAGCAAACACGCAGTAACCCCAACCTTGCAGGCTTTCGCCAGAGAAGTTCAGGAAGTCGTTATCAACCACGTTGATGAAGAACTGTGCAGTTGCAGAGTGCGGTGCCTGAGTACGGGCCATTGCCAGCGTACCGCGGGTGTTTTTCAGACCGTTGTTGGCTTCGTTTTTGATCGGTTCTTTGGTGGCTTTTTGCTTCATGCCTGGCTCAAAACCGCCGCCCTGAATCATAAAGCCGTTGATAACACGGTGGAAAATGGTGTTGTTGTAAAAACCTTCGCGGCAGTAGTCCAGGAAGTTTTTAACTGTTTCAGGTGCTTTATCGTCAAAAGTTTTGATGACAATATCGCCGTGATTGGTGTGGAAAGTAACCATTTTTGCATCCTGTTCCGTTTGATTGGTGCTTCAACCCGATTCGGGTCATATATAGGGTGGTGTTATAGCATAACCGCACGATCGGATCATCACGCAATGTATGCTGATTCGCGCGGGAAATATGGGTATTATACGCAACTCAATTACCCACACATGTCTAAACGGAATCTTCGATGCTAAAAATCTTCAATACTCTGACACGCCAAAAAGAGGAATTTAAGCCTATTCACGCCGGGGAAGTCGGCATGTACGTGTGTGGAATCACCGTTTACGATCTCTGTCATATCGGTCACGGGCGTACCTTTGTTGCCTTTGATGTGGTTGCACGCTATTTGCGTTTCCTCGGCTATAAGCTGAAGTATGTGCGCAACATTACCGATATCGACGACAAAATCATCAAGCGTGCCAATGAAAATGGCGAAAGCTTTGTAGCGCTGGTGGATCGCATGATCGCCGAAATGCACAAAGATTTTGATGCTTTGAACATTCTGCGCCCGGATATGGAGCCGCGCGCGACGCACCATATCGCAGAAATTATTGAGCTCACTGAGCAACTGATCGCCAAAGGTCACGCTTATGTGGCGGACAACGGCGACGTGATGTTCGACGTACCGACCGATCCAACCTATGGCGTGCTGTCGCGTCAGGATCTCGACCAGCTGCAGGCAGGCGCGCGCGTTGACGTGGTCGACGACAAACGCAACCCGATGGACTTCGTTCTGTGGAAGATGTCGAAAGAGGGCGAACCGAGCTGGCCGTCTCCGTGGGGCGCAGGCCGTCCAGGCTGGCACATTGAATGTTCGGCAATGAACTGCAAGCAGTTGGGTAACCACTTTGATATCCACGGCGGTGGTTCAGACCTGATGTTCCCACACCACGAAAACGAAATCGCTCAGTCCACCTGTGCCCATGATGGTCAGTATGTGAACTACTGGATGCACTCGGGGATGGTAATGGTTGACCGAGAGAAGATGTCCAAATCGCTGGGTAACTTCTTTACCGTGCGCGATGTGCTGAAATACTACGACGCGGAAACCGTGCGTTACTTCCTGATGTCGGGCCACTATCGCAGCCAGCTGAACTACAGCGAAGAGAACCTGAAGCAGGCACGCGCGGCGCTGGAGCGTCTCTACACTGCGCTGCGCGGCACAGATAAAACCGTTGCTCCTGCGGGTGGCGAAGCGTTTGAAGCGCGCTTTATTGAAGCGATGGACGACGATTTCAACACCCCGGAAGCCTATTCCGTGCTGTTTGATATGGCGCGTGAAGTGAACCGTCTGAAAGCAGAAGATATGGCAGCGGCGAACGCAATGGCGTCTCATCTGCGTAAACTTTCTGCCGTGCTGGGCCTGCTGGAGCAAGAACCAGAAGCATTCCTGCAAAGCGGCGCGCAGGCAGACGACAGCGAAGTGGCTGAGATTGAAGCCTTAATTCAACAGCGTCTGGATGCCCGTAAAGCCAAAGATTGGGCGGCGGCGGATGCGGCGCGTGACCGTCTTAACCAGATGGGGATCGTGCTTGAAGATGGTCCGCAAGGAACCACCTGGCGTCGTAAGTAAATACTCTATTGCCGGATGCGAGTTCTCGCATCCGGTTATCGCCTCCACCACCACAACATTCCCATCAGTACCATCCCCGGCAACCATACCCACATCAATTCAGAAATTATTACCTGATGACCGTACGGCGTGGTGTAACGAGACAACGCGAACGGCGCGACCTTAATCACCTGCCAGGAAGCGAAAAAGCGTTCATCTGACCACGGCCACAGCCAGCCAACGCCTTTACCGCCAGTGGTTACCGAATCCAGCAAGCTGTGCGATAACAAGGAGACGGTTAAAAACAGCCAGCAGCGAATCAGCCCAGCCCTGAACCATCGACGTCCAATCAGCACACATAACAGCGGGACAACAAACGCAAACACCAGCGAATGGGTAAACCCGCGATGACCAAAAACATTGCCGTAAGCAACGCCAAATTTAAACGACAATACGTCGGCATCGGGTAGCATCGCCAGGATGATTCCGGCAAATAACAGGCGCGGAGGGATGACTTTCGAACCCAACCCTAAACCAATGCAAAGGGGAACGGCGGCGTGCGTAATAACGGTTGGCATGATGGTCGCTTCGGCAAAATGTCGATGCTATCAGCATGGATGACAGGGACGTAGAGGACAAAAGTCTGAAAAGAGAACCGGCCTGTTGATACAGGCCGGGAAAGGGATCAGGCAACAACCTGTACGCTGTGACCTGCAAAACTCACTGTCTGACCGGCGACGATTTTGCAGCGTTTGCGCGTTTCAACCGCGCCGTCGACTTTTACCTGGCCTTCAGCAATCGCGATTTTCGCCTGTGCGCCGCTTTCGCTCCAGCCTTCCAGTTTCAGCAAGTCGCACAGCTCAACGTGCGGATGTTTACCTAAAGAAAATGTCGCCATGTTACTCACCCTGTGGATCATGATATTCAACGCACGCCTGTAGCGTGTTTTCGATCAGCGTGGCAACCGTCATCGGGCCAACGCCGCCCGGAACAGGCGTAATGTATGAGGCGCGTTTAGCCGCGTCTTCAAACACCACGTCGCCCACAACTTTGCCATTTTCCAGACGGTTGATGCCGACATCAATCACAATTGCGCCTTCTTTGATCCAGTCACCGGGAATAAAGCCTGGCTTACCGACGGCAACGATCAGTAGATCGGCATTTTCTACGTGATGACGCAGATTTTTAGTGAAGCGGTGAGTCACGGTGGTGGTGCAACCTGCGAGCAACAGTTCCATGCTCATTGGGCGACCGACGATATTCGATGCGCCAATCACCACGGCGTTAAGGCCGAAGGTATCAATGTTGTAACGCTCAAGCAGTGTGACGATACCACGCGGGGTGCAGGGGCGCAGACGTGGCGCGCGCTGGCACAGACGACCGACGTTATAAGGATGGAAACCGTCAACGTCTTTGTCCGGGTGAATTCGTTCCAGCACTTTGACGTTATCAATACCCGCCGGTAACGGCAGTTGGACCAGAATGCCATCAATGGTGTTGTCGGCATTCAGCGCATCGATAAGCTCCAGCAGCTCCGCTTCGCTGGTGGTTTCCGGGAGGTCATAAGAACGGGAGACGAACCCGACTTCTTCACAAGCTTTGCGTTTGCTTGCGACATAAATTTGCGATGCAGGGTTGCTACCCACCAGTACTACGGCCAGTCCTGGTGCCCGCAGTCCAGCTGCAATACGTGCCTGAACTTTTTGAGCAACTTCAGAGCGCACCTGCTGCGCAATCGTTTTACCGTCAATAATCTTTGCTGCCATCAGAGAGAGGATTCCATCTGTTACGTAGGTCGAAGGGGATGCGCCTATTTTGTCAGAAGCGGGGCGCGCTGTCAGGTTTCGTTTCAGATTTATCGTGTGAAGCGGCCTCTTGCGAAGGTGAGGCACACCGTCGCTGAGATTGAAAACTTCATTTTTCGTCCATGATGACGTTGTAAATCTGGAACTGATTTATTTCCTTGTCTAAGGATTAAGATAATTTAAGAAATACCTGACAATATAAAAAGAATTTTCAGCCTGGTAATTTACCGCTTCAGGTCTATATTTGTGTTGAATATATTTTGCGCGGAAATATTCATCTGACGGGGCTCTCTATTTTTTAGAATAGAGTGCATATTTTCAATTAAGACCTTCTTAGAGGATAAAAAGGAATTTTACTACTATCAGTGTCTTAAATAAAGTAATCGGTTATATACGGATGTGGAGTCGATAAATGAGATTGAAGGAATATATATGAAATTAAGATTTATTTCGTCTGCGCTGGCTGCCGCACTATTCGCCGCTACGGGTAGTTATGCTGCCGTTGTAGATGGCGGTACAATTCACTTTGAAGGCGAACTGGTGAATGCTGCCTGTTCAGTGAATACTGACTCGGCAGACCAGGTTGTCACACTCGGTCAATATCGTACCGATATTTTCAATGCTGTTGGTAATACCTCTGCATTAATTCCATTCACTATACAGTTGAACGACTGCGATCCTGTTGTTGCCGCTAATGCTGCCGTTGCATTTTCTGGTCAGGCGGATGCAATCAATGATAATTTATTGGCCATTGCATCCAGTACCAATACAACAACAGCAACGGGTGTCGGTATTGAAATACTTGATAATACATCCGCAATTCTCAAACCTGATGGGAATAGCTTCTCAACCAACCAGAACTTGATCCCCGGGACCAACGTTCTTCATTTTTCTGCGCGTTATAAAGGCACCGGTACAAGTGCATCAGCAGGGCAAGCAAATGCTGACGCGACTTTTATTATGAGATACGAATAATCAAAACTACGTAGTTTTGAATTATATATCACGTCTTATAACAAAGTAATGTACCGGTTGTCTGAAGCGGTATGGTGGCAATGTAAATCGAAATCACGCTCACTTTGTATCATGCCGCTTTATTAAATGAAAAGGGAATGATGTGTTGTAATAAACCAAAGCAATCATTTCTTTATACTCCTTATTTTTGCCGTCAGGAATACACAAGGCGTATTAACTATGATGACTAAAATAAAGTTATTGATGCCCATTATATTTTATTTAATCATTTCGGCCAGCGCCCATGCTGCCGGAGGGATCGCATTAGGTGCCACGCGTATTATTTATCCCGCTGATGCTAAACAGACTGCGGTATGGATTAGAAATAGCCATACCAATGAGCGCTTTCTGGTCAATTCGTGGATTGAAAACAGTAGCGGTGTAAAAGAAAAGTCATTCATCATTACACCGCCACTGTTTGTTAGTGAACCCAAAAGCGAAAATACCTTGCGTATTATTTACACCGGTCCACCGCTGGCGGCAGATCGTGAGTCTTTGTTCTGGATGAATGTTAAGACGATCCCTTCGGTAGATAAAAATGCATTGAACGGCAGGAATGTTTTGCAACTGGCGATTTTATCGCGCATGAAGTTATTTCTCCGTCCAATTCAACTACAAGAATTACCCGCAGAAGCGCCGGACACACTCAAGTTTTCGCGATCCGGTAACTATATCAATGTTCATAATCCATCACCTTTTTATGTCACCCTGGTTAACCTGCAAGTGGGCAGCCAAAAGTTGGGGAATGCTATGGCTGCACCCAGAGTTAATTCACAAATTCCCTTACCCTCAGGAGTACAGGGAAAGCTGAAATTTCAGACCGTTAATGATTATGGTTCAGTAACCCCGGTCAGAGAAGTGAACTTAAACTAACCGAATCATCTGACAATATCAGAGCTAATTATGAAAATACCCACTACTACGGATATTCCGCAGAGGTATACCTGGTGTCTGGCCGGAATTTGTTATTCATCTCTTGCCATTTTACCCTCCTTTTTAAGCTATGCGGAAAGTTATTTCAACCCGGCATTTTTATTAGAGAATGGCACATCCGTTGCTGATTTATCGCGCTTTGAGAGAGGTAATCATCAACCTGCGGGTGTGTATCGGGTGGATCTCTGGCGTAATGATGAGTTCATTGGTTCACAGGATATCGTATTTGAATCGACGACAGTAAATACAGGTGATAAATCAGGTGGGTTAATGCCTTGTTTTAACCAGGCACTCCTTGAACGAATTGGCCTTAATAGCAGTGCATTTCCCGAGTTAGCTCAGCAGCAAAACAATAAATGCATCAATTTACTGAAAGCTATACCTGATGCCACAATTAACTTCGATTTTGCAGCGATGCGCCTGAACATCACTATTCCTCAGATAGCGTTGTTGAGTAGCGCTCACGGTTACATTCCGCCTGAAGAGTGGGATGAAGGTATTCCTGCTTTACTCCTGAATTATAATTTCACCGGTAACAGAGGTAATGGTAACGATAGCTATTTTTTTAGTGAACTCAGTGGGATTAATATTGGCCCGTGGCGTTTACGCAACAATGGTTCCTGGAACTATTTTCGCGGAAATGGATATCATTCAGAACAGTGGAATAATATTGGCACCTGGGTACAGCGCGCCATTATTCCGCTGAAAAGTGAACTGGTAATGGGAGACGGTAATACAGGGAGTGATATTTTCGATGGCGTCGGATTTCGAGGTGTACGGCTTTATTCTTCTGATAATATGTATCCAGATAGCCAGCAAGGGTTTGCCCCAACGGTACGTGGGATTGCCCGTACGGCGGCCCAGCTAACGATTCGGCAAAATGGTTTTATTATCTATCAAAGCTATGTTTCCCCCGGCGCTTTCGAAATTACAGATTTGCACCCGACATCTTCAAATGGCGATCTGGACGTCACCATCGACGAGCGCGATGGTAATCAGCAGAATTACACTATTCCGTATTCAACAGTGCCAATTTTACAACGCGAAGGGCGTTTCAAATTTGACCTGACGGCGGGCGATTTTCGTAGCGGTAATAGTCAGCAATCGTCGCCTTTCTTTTTTCAGGGCACGGCACTCGGCGGTTTACCACAGGAATTTACTGCCTACGGCGGGACGCAATTATCTGCAAATTACACCGCCTTTTTGTTAGGGCTGGGGCGCAACCTCGGGAACTGGGGCGCAGTATCGCTGGATGTAACGCATGCGCGCAGTCAGTTAGCCGACGACAGTCGTCATGAGGGGGATTCCATTCGCTTCCTCTATGCGAAATCAATGAACACTTTCGGCACCAATTTTCAGTTAATGGGTTACCGCTATTCGACACAAGGTTTTTATACCCTTGATGATGTTGCGTATCGTCGAATGGAGGGGTACGAATATGATTACGATTATGACGGTGAGCATCGCGATGAACCGATAATCGTGAATTACCACAATTTACGCTTTAGTCGTAAAGACCGTTTGCAGTTAAATATTTCACAATCACTTAATGACTTTGGCTCGCTTTATATTTCTGGTACCCATCAAAAATACTGGAATACTTCGGATTCAGATACCTGGTATCAGGTGGGGTATACCAGCAGCTGGGTTGGCATCAGTTATTCACTCTCATTTTCGTGGAATGAATCTGTAGGGATCCCCGATAACGAACGTATTGTCGGACTTAATGTTTCAGTGCCTTTCAATGTTCTGACCAAACGTCGCTACACCCGGGAAAATGCGCTCGATCGCGCTTATGCCTCCTTTAACGCCAACCGTAACAGCAACGGGCAAAATAGCTGGCTGGCAGGCGTTGGTGGGACCTTACTGGAAGGCCACAACCTGAGTTATCACGTAAGCCAGGGCGATACCTCGAATAATGGGTACACGGGCAGCGCCACGGCAAACTGGCAGGCCGCTTACGGTACGCTGGGGGTCGGGTATAACTACGACCGCGATCAACATGACGTTAACTGGCAGCTGTCTGGCGGTGTGGTCGGGCATGAAAATGGTATAACGCTGAGCCAGCCTTTAGGGGATACCAATGTTTTGATTAAAGCGCCTGGCGCAGGCGGTGTACGCATTGAAAATCAAACTGGAATTTTAACCGACTGGCGCGGCTATGCGGTGATGCCGTATGCCACGGTTTATCGGTATAACCGTATCGCGCTTGATACCAATACGATGGGGAATTCCATCGATGTTGAAAAAAATATTAGCAGCGTTGTGCCGACGCAAGGCGCGTTGGTTCGTGCCAATTTTGATACCCGCATAGGCGTGCGGGCGCTCATTACCGTTACCCAGGGCGGAAAACCGGTGCCGTTTGGATCACTGGTACGGGAAAACAGTACCGGAATAACCAGTATGGTGGGTGATGACGGGCAAGTTTATTTAAGTGGTGCGCCATTGTCTGGTGAATTACTGGTTCAGTGGGGAGACGGCGCGAACTCACGCTGCATTGCGCACTATGTATTGCCGAAGCAAAGCTTACAGCAAGCCGTCACTGTTATTTCGGCAGTTTGCACACATCCTGGCTCATAAAGGAAATTATCAATGAAGATAATCTGCAGGTCATTATTGGCAATGGCATGTTTGTGGTTAACAAACATATCCTGGGCTACTGTTTGTGCAAATAGTACTGGCGTAGCAGAAGATGAACACTATGATCTCTCAAATGTTTTTAATAGCACCAATAACCAGCCAGGTCAGATTGTTGTTTTACCGGAAAAATCCGGCTGGGTAGGTGTGTCAGCAATTTGCCCACCCGGCACGCTGGTGAATTATACATACCGTAGTTATGTCACCAACTTTGTTGTTCAGGAAACTATCGATAATTATAAATATATGCAATTAAATGATTATCTATTAGGTGCGATGAGTCTGGTTGATAGCGTGATGGATATTCAGTTTCCCCCGCAAAATTATATCCGTATGGGAACAGATCCTAACGTTTCGCAAAACCTTCCGTTCGGGGTGATGGATTCTCGTTTGATATTTCGTTTAAAGGTTATTCGTCCTTTTATTAACATGGTGGAGATCCCCAGACAGGTGATGTTTACCGTGTATGTGACATCAACGCCTTACGATCCGTTGGTTACACCTGTTTATACCATTAGTTTTGGTGGCCGGGTTGAAGTACCGCAAAACTGCGAATTAAATACCGGGCAAATTGTTGAATTTGATTTTGGTGATATCGGTGCATCGTTATTTAGTGCGGCAGGGCCGGGGAATCGACCTAATGGTGTCATGCCGCAAACCAAGAATATTGCGATCAAATGTACGAATGTTGCTGCGCAGGCTTATTTAACAATGCGTCTGGAAGCCAGTGCCGTTTCTGGTCAGGCGATGGTGTCGGACAATCAGGATTTAGGTTTTATTGTCGCCGATCAGAACGATACGCCGATCACGCCTAACGATCTCAATAGCGTTATTCCTTTCCGTCTGGATGCAGCTGCGGCAGCCAATGTCACACTTCGCGCCTGGCCTATCAGTATTACCGGTCAAAAACCGACCGAAGGGCCGTTTAGCGCGCTGGGGTATTTACGCGTCGATTATCAATGAGGTATGGAGAATGAGAAGAGAACTCTTTAGCTGTTTCTGCGGGCTACTGTGGAGTTCCAGTGGATGGGCAGCTGACCCTTTAGGAACGATTAATATCAATTTGCACGGTAACGTTGTTGATTTCTCCTGTACCGTAAACACAGCGGATATTGATAAGACGGTAGATTTAGGCAGATGGCCTACGACACAACTACTGACCGCTGGCGATACCACGGCACTCGTCCCTTTTAGCCTGCGGCTGGAGGGATGTCCTCCGGGTTCAGTCGCGATTTTATTTACGGGAACGCCGGCATCCGATACCAACCTGCTGGCCCTGGACGATCCCGCAATGGCACAAACCGTCGCTATCGAATTACGCAAGAGCGATCGCTCCCGGCTTGCGCTGGGCGAGGCGAGCCCGACTGAGGAGGTAGATGCAAATGGCAATGTAACGCTAAACTTTTTTGCCAATTATCGAGCGTTAGCCAGCGGTGTCCAACCAGGTGTGGCGAAAGCGGATGCGATATTTATGATCAATTATAATTAATATTATATTAATTCATATAATTTGGCGTAGTCGATAAGTTCTACAATTGAATGCAAACCGAGTTTGCCATAAATATTAGATTTATGCGCACTAATTGTTTTATTGCTAAGTAATAGTTTGTCGGCAATTTCTTTATTAGATAATCCGCTAACCAGATAGCGTAATATAGTCACTTCACGATTAGATAGCACTGTAGCTGTTGAATTATTGGTGCTGCATTTATTACTTTTTATATAGTTGAGCGTTTCACTGGGAAAAAAAGTGTATCCAGAGAGAATCATCTGAACGGCATGAAAAATATCATTCTGATCATTGCATTTACTGACAAAACCGTTAGCACCCGCTTGTATCGCTCTGCCAGCATAAAAGCATTCTGATTTCGATGATAAAAATAATACTTTCACCGTACTCTGGATTTGTTTGATTCTTTTCAGGAAGGTAAAACCGTCTGTACCGGGTAAGTCTATATCCATAATGATTAAATCAACAGGACGGGTTCGGAGATAATCGATGGTTATGCGGTAATCATCCGTTTTCAGGACAATCTGCAATTCACTGTTTTTTTGCAACAGAACTTCAATGGACATTCTGATGATAGGATGGGTATCCATAATGATCACCGACGTTGGTTTCATAGTTACCAGTCTCATAGGATCGGACAATTTTCCGTTAGGGCGGGAAATTGTACTTTGATACATGAAAATACGGGTTTTCTTGATTCAGACGCACAGCGGTGTACGTTTGTTTGCCGCTATAGCGAAATAAATCAGAAAATCAGACGCGGTCGTTCACTTGTTCAGCAACCAGATCAAAAGCCATTGACTCAGCAAGGGTTGACCGTATAATTCACGCGATTACACCGCATTGCGGTATCAACGCGCCCTTAGCTCAGTTGGATAGAGCAACGACCTTCTAAGTCGTGGGCCGCAGGTTCGAATCCTGCAGGGCGCGCCATTTCTTCTTCATTTATGCCAGTCTTATCTGTTTCCGCTTTGCCCTTCACCACATCACTTTTTGTCGCTGTTTGGCGAGATAATTCAACGGTGTCAGGCCGTAAAACGCCTTAAAAACAGAGATAAAGTACGACGTGCTGCTATAGCCACATAATTGCGCTACCTGAGTGATATTTTTGTTATCCATCAATAACATCTGTACGGCGTAACGCATACGACACTCTGTGACAATCTGGCTATAGCTGGTATTTTCGTTTTTTAATTTCTTTTTGAGCAGGCTGGGGCTTAAACAGAGCGAACTGGCGACAATTCGCAGATTCCAGTAATGCTGAATATCGCTTTGAATAATGCGGCAGACGCTGTCGCGGACGCTGCTGCGTAAGATATACATCAGTAGGGCAATAAACCGCGATTGCTCAAGAAAGTTAGACAATACGGTAAAAAGCAATGCGCGCGTCAACTCCGCTTCGCAGGGTTTGCTGGGTTGCTGCTTGCTGTGGTTGGCGGCTAGCCGGAACACTTCCGGTGTACGGCTATGACAAGCGATAACCGGGGTAGCCAGCCGCGACCAGGGCTTTACGCAGGTTAAGTTCTTATTTAAAAACAACAGATAATCGTTGATGATGTTACGGTTGATGTGGGTGATTAATACGTGATTTAACGTTGAGAGTTCAATGATGTTATTGTTGCACGCGAAGGCGGCCAGGTAATTTTTCGGAAGGGTAAACGTAGCATGGTTATTGACGCTTACCTCTACCTCTTTTTCGGTCAGGATCACCACGCAAGGTTCACTGCTGCTCAATTGCATTTCGCACTCCTCAGATATCAGAAACTCCGCTCAAAGGATCTATGCTTCCTGCATGAGTGATCGGCCCGTTCGCCGATAACGATCTTCTTTCTTTAGCACGCTTTTTAGCAATTAATCTTGATGGAATTCTGACGAGAGCGAAAGAGGTAAGCCAGGTCGTACCCGACTTACCTGGAGGAGATTTAATACTCGAGAATACCGTGCGCAACGGGCAAATAGCGCAGAGAGAAATAGAGCGTGTCTTTACCGCAAGAGGAACGTTTCGCTAACAGTGAGGCAATTTCTGCGTCTGGCTTCGGTTTCGCGGTAAAGGTTTTGCCTTTACCGGCGACAAACAGTTCATAAACAATGCCGCTGGCAGGGGCGGAGCTTTGGCAATCGGCGCTGGCCTGTAGATAACGTTCACGCTGTTCAGCAGTAAGTTTATCCACGCCGCTGCCATCCTGAACCCAGACATTAACGCCGGTTGCTTTAACGTGTTCCAGCAGTTGGCGATAGCCATCGGGCGACATATTTCCGGCGAAAAAACTACTGATATAAACCGGTTTTGCCGAAACATCACTAATCAGCCGCTGCGCATTGTTTAACCACGTTAGCAAGGGCTGACGGGCGGCTTCGCTGCGCCAGTTCAGGTCGTCAATTTCTGCGCTGATGTACCAGCCATCCGGCGTTACGCCAGGTACGGCGCTCCATATTCTGGCTTGCTGGAGATCGGCTGCCAGCAGGCGATTAAGATAGCTTTCCAGCGCCGCGGACGACTGTTTCTGGTGCATAAAAAATTCTGGATCGGCGTTCAGCCCGACAATCAGCTTCAGGCCAGCCTGTTGCGCAGCTGCGGCACGCTTAAACAATAACGCGCGCTGTTCTGGCTGGGTGAATGCATCGCCGTAACGGGTCCATTGCAAAACCAGGGTATCGAAGCCTTGCAAACGTAACTGACTCATCAGCCCCTGCCACTGGGTATCGGTAACCTGACTATCACGGTTTTGTGGTTGCCAGATAATACCTTTCATCGCAAAGGAAAAAGGGCTGACCAAAAGCAGTGTCAGCAATACGAAAATGAACTTACGCATTTACCAGTGCACTCCAATGGTGAGAAACGCGTTGTTGCGCTCTCCGTTACGTTGATTAATCGCCTTAAAGGTATGTTGATATTCGACGCCGAGACTGACTTTGTGCGGCCAGGCGTCGTAGTGCGTCTCGCCGGTCCAGATATTCCAGCGGACCCCGACACCGCCAAGCTGCGCGCCCTGAGTGCCTTTATCACGATAACCGTTGTCCTGAACGTGAGCGTAAGGCTCAATAGTCTGTCCGTTCGCCACCTTCTGATGCCAGCTTACGCGATAATCTGCCGTCCACGCCTGAATATCCTGGCGGACATATTGCGCCGCATCGAGGTACAGGTTTTGGGCAAACCAGCCTGAACCGTTCGGGTGCCATTCGTCGCTGTATTTGCCGCCATTAAAGAATGAGGCGCTGGCGCGCAGCATGGTATCGGATGCGCCGTTTTGTCCGTTCAGCGGCAATTGCTGTTCGACGGCGAGGAAAAAGATCTGATCGCGCAGCGGCTTCCAGCGCAGACCGGTGCCGGACATCGGATTTTTCACCGGCATCATCACCCCGTTTTCTCCGGTATCGGCAAATACACGGCTGTAAACCGAGAGCAGATCGCCTTCCAGCAGCATATTGCGTCCGATGCGGTACTCGGCTTCCAGTTGCCCGTAGCTACGATAGCTTTTCCCTGGCGCTGCGCCGCCGACATTATTGTTAGCGGTACTCATTGCGCCGGAACGCAAGCCGATAGAAGAATCGAAACTGAACGTCCAGCGGCGACCGACCTCCTCATGCAGACGGCGGAAATTGAAGCGTTGCTGATTTTGCTCTGGGGTCAGTGGGGTTATCAGCGCCTGATTATCAATGTCATCAATCACCAGCCGGGCGTAGTGCTGCGTCGCAGGCATATCATCCAGACGCTGGTTCACGTAGGCCAGTTGTCGGATAAGTGCCGGATCGTCCGGTAGCCCTTTATGCGCCTGTTCGAGCATTTCCCGCGACTGTGCGATATCACCGCTATCCCACAAGGCGTAACCGAGCGCTGCCTGGGTGTTGCTATTATTCGGTTCCAGTTCCAGAGCGGCGCGCAAATCACTCACCGCCGCCGGGACATTATGACGTTGGCGATAAATTGTCGCCCGCGCAACGTAAGCGTTGGCAGAAGGCGCAATATTGATTGAGCGCGTGAGATCGTTCAGTGCGAGTTCCGGCTGACCAGGAATGTAACGTTGCGCATGCAGCCACCAGTAGAGGGCATTGTTTCCCAGCCCACGTTGTTCTGCCTGCTGAAGCCAGCGATCGCGAGCCGCACCATTTCCTGCCGCCTGGGCGGTATTGGCAGCAGCAAGCAGATCCTCATTGCTCATGTCGTGAAGACTGATTTTCTGCCAGGCCGCCAGTGCGGTGGCGTAATCCTCAACCTGATACGCCTGATAGGCTACCGCACGATGTTGCCAGGCGTTCGGTTGCCGTTGTTCGGCCTGAAGCCATGCATACAACGCCACACCGGGTAGCGTGTCCCGATAACACTTTGCCAGACGGTTCCAGGCGGCGGCATCGTAGGAAGGCGACATATCGCCCAGCAAGCGAACTATTGCCGGGCAATTATCTGCAATACCCGGCAACTGACTTTGCCACTGACGTTGCTCCGCCAGCGGTAAGGGTTTCGATAAAATCGCCACCTTCGCCGGAGTTGCCAGGTAAGGATGACTTTCCAGCAAAGACGCCAGTCGCGTCATTAAAGTCTGGCTGACGCGCGCATCGCCCTGGAAGGGATAGCGTTGCAGCAACAAATCGGCAGCTTCGCGTGACTGCTCGTTCTGCATCAGTTGCCAGGTCAGTTGATCCAGGCGGGTAAGATTTGTCGGTTCTTGCTGATACAGCAATCGTGCCAGACGCAGAGCTTCAGCCTTGTTATGAGTCGCTACGCTAACGGTATAACGCTCCTCAAGCATTTCATTGGCGGGGAGGGTGGCGAGCAGTTTTTGCGCTGCGTCGTACTGACCTTCTTTTAACAGCACCGGTAGCGTCGCGCCAACAACATACTGGCGGTTATCGGCAAACTGTACCGTATAATTCGCCAACGCCTGAACGGGGTTGGCGCTGTATTTAGATAACAGATAGAGCCAACTTTTCTCTTGTGCGTCCGTGGTAAACAGCGGCTTATTTTCAATGAGATAATGCTGGAGGCGTGCTTTCTCGCCACGATAAGCCAGCGCGGTCGCGTAAGTAATGTACGACTGTGGATCGGTGAAGATCCCCTCTGATTGCAGCGCCAGGATCCGATCATCCAGCTGGCCTGCGAGCAGAACATCAAACCACTGACGGCGCTCAGCTGCGTTTAATGTATTTTGTTGCCGTGATTCACTGAACAACGTTTCTGCCAGCGACCACTGCTTGAGGTAGATTGCCCGTTGCAGCAGATCGGTTCGCAGCGTTTTTCCTTCCGGCGATGCAGCAAACGTCGCATCGTTCAGTTGCGCTCTGGCGACAGGTAATTGTGCCAGCCGCAGGGCATTCTGCCCGACTTCACTGCGACAACGCAGGGTCGGCGCAGCGTCGCACGCTTTTTGCTGGGCAAGCAGTTCTTCAACAGTCGTAACGCTTTTCACTTCAACTGGAATAGCCGCCAGACTGCGCTCAAGTCGGGCATCTCCTGGGTGACGTTTCAGTTGATCCTCAAGCAACAGCCGCGCCCGGTCATCATGACCAAAATGGCGATAGGCTTCCGCAAGGTATAAAGTCAGCGGAATATTATCCGGCACCTGCTGGTGTATATATTCAAATTCGCGGATGGCGGTTGCTTCGTCGTTATTTTTCTGTGCCTTCAGCGCCTTATCGAGACGGGGATAAATAACAAAATGGCGATAATCGCTCAGCCCCAGCTCTTCTGCGCTGGTGCCGATATTGTCTGCGAGTGCGCTGGTACTCAATAAAGACGTCAGCAGTAAACCAGACCATCCGATGACGCGATTAAGGTTATTCTCCTTCATTTTCGGACTCCAGTTGCGCAACCTGTTCTGTGTTTAAACCTGCTTTGAGTAATAGTGATTGCATCGAAACTTGTAATTCGCGTTGAATTGTCAGGACGCGATCCAACGTTTCCTGGCTGATAACGCCTTCGGTGACCAAAAACTTGCCGAGCGGCAGAGAACTGCGTTCATGGCGCAATAACAACACGTTAATTGCTGAACGATTAATATGACCTAGCGTGGTCAGTATTTCGGCGAACAGGAACTGATGCGGCACATATTGCCGCCAGATTTCACCGGCCTGCTGTTCCGTGAGCCACTGATGCTGAACCGCATTGTACAACATTGCCCGCGGATCGTGACCGCGTCGGCGTGCATACCAGTGACGTAACCCCGTGACAATTTGTCCCCGCAGAACAATGACGTAACGCACTTTGCGTCCGACTTTACGCGTCAGGGCTGCCAGCGAAACCGGGTCAATACCATCTTCACTGCCGACAATTAACTCATCATTTTCCAGACGCAGCGGTAGCACCGCATAATGCAGCGCCACGGAGGCCGGCATCGCGGCAATCAGCGAAGAAGGGATCTGCCAGGCATCGATGGACTCCCACGCCACGCCGTTTTGCTCTGCCAGTGCCTGTGCCAGCTGTTCGGCGCTAATCAGCCCCTGCATCAGCATTGAACCGCCCAGGCGTAGACCTTCGACACGATTACGCAGTGCCGTATCGAGTTGTTCTTCAGTGATGACCTGATTTTCCAGCAGAATTTGACCTAACGGGCGCAACGAGCGGGTATCGCCAGTGACGCTGGGGAAGTCATGCGTTGTTTTATCCCACGCGACGCGACGTGGATCGCCGTGTTGAAGCACCTGTTTTAACGCGCGCCAGTTGGCCATGAAGTTAATCAGGTTGCCCCAGAAAAGACGCAGGACAGATAGCAGCCCCTGCGTCAGACCGTAGTAGCCAGTGACAAAAATCACCCGCTGCACGATGCGGTTAACCATCAAACCAAAGTTTAGCCACAGCAGGGTCATTAACCATGTGCTGCCGCTGAAAATAGAAAGGAAATGCCAGGCATCGGGCCACAAACTTTCATACGCCAGTAACAGCAAAAGCTGGATCATCACCAGCATCGCGAGGAAGCTGACAAAGTTACTGATTGCCCCTTTGCGGTCGCGCCAGAGAAAGTAGTTGAGTGTCAGGCTGGAGGTCCATTTATGGGTTTTAAAGCCCTGGAAAACAATGCCGATGATCCAGCGAGACTTTTGTCGAACCGCCGTCGAAAAGGTATCGGGGAAATATTCGCGCACGCAGATCATGTTTGACGTCCGCGCGTGCTGTAAAAATTTACGCTGCTCGCGTTCTTTGGCTTCGTCCACCACCGGAAAACGGACAAAAATTTCCGTCATACCTTTTTCTTTCAGGCGGAAACCAATGTCGTAATCTTCAGTAAGACTCTGCACGTCGAAAGCAATACCGTCACCGTCAGCTAACAGTGCGGTCACGGCGCGGCGGCTGAAACAAGTACCGACGCCTGCGCTGGGCACCTGTCCGGCGAGGGCTTCACGCACCGGAACATCTTTGCCATGCAGTTCTGAAAACTCATCAATGTAAGTCATGCTGGTGAAGTGCGTCCATTCGCGTTCGAATGGGTATACCGGGATCTGAATCAGATCTTTACGCTCGACCAGATAGTTGAACAGACGCAATTCCATCGGTGAAATTACGTCTTCGGCGTCATGCAGAATAAAACCAGCAAAAGCGAAATTGGCGCTACGCTCAAACTGGGTGATGGCGTCCAGCACGTTGTTCAGGCAGTCGGCTTTGCTGGTGGGGCCAGGACGCGCGCAGACTACCTTATGCACGTTTGGGAAGCGAGCGCACACTTCGTCAACATCACGCTGAGTATCGGGGTCGTTGGGGTAGGTGCCAACAAAGATATGATAGTTTTCATAGTCGAGCGTGGTCGCCGCCAGCTCGGCCATATTGCCGATGACGCCCGTTTCATTCCACGCCGGAACCATAATCGCTAACGGCTTTTCATCTGGTTTATACAGTTCGCGGTAACTCATTCGCGGGTAGCGGCGATAAACACTCAACTTGCGTTTAATGCGGCGTACCCAGTAGACGACATCAATAAAAAAATCGTCCAGCCCGCTGATGAACATGATGACCGCTAACGTTATCGCGATTACTTTTAAGCCATATAGCCAGGTTGCAAAAACATCAAGAAGCCAGTCCACACAAAAACCTTACATTAACGCTGGTTATGTTTAGGGTGGCGTATATTAAAGTTTTTTATGAATTGTGACAGCTTTTTATCATTAATAGGTAGGATTATTGCGGCACGTTATTTTTACACTGGTTATAAAAGTTGCCGATTGCTGAAGGATTAAGCGGGTAATATGATAACAAACCTTGTTCCCCGCGCATCTGACGTTACTGCAACCGTGCCTTTATGCGCGACAACAATCGATTTCACTATCGCCAGCCCAATGCCGCTACCTTCACCTTTTCGCTGGCGGGAAGGATCAACGCGGTAGAAACGGTCAAACAAACGCGGTAAATGCTCGGGCGCAATGGGCGTACCGGGGTTTTCGACGGTAACTTGCACCTGGTGATCGACCGTCTGGCAGCGCACTACAATTGCCTCTCCGGGCGGCGTATAACGCAGGGCGTTAGAAAGCAGGTTGCTTAACGCCCGACGCAGCATCAGCGGATCGCCCGCAACCTGACATTCGTCGCCAACAAACCGCAACTCCACGCCGCGATCTTCCGCTAACGCCTCGAAAAAATCGAACACTTTGCCAACTTCATCCGCCAGGTTGAGCATTTTCTTTTCGGGGATTAACTGGTTGTTATCGGCCTGAGCGAGAAACAGCATATCGCTGACCATTTTCGCCATTCGCGTCAGCTCTTCGAGATTAGAGTAGAGCACATCTTCCAGCTCCTTCTGGCTGCGCGACTGGCTGAGGGCGATTTCCGTTTGCGTTATGAGATTCGTAATCGGCGTGCGAATTTCGTGGGCGATATCCGCTGAGAAATTGGACTGGCGGGTAAAGACATCCTCGATACGCTCGATCATATGGTTGAACGACAGCACCAGTTGTTCCAGTTCAATGGGCACGGTCTGTGGATCGAGGCGAACGTCGAGATCTTTCGAGGTAATGTTCTGGATTTGACAGCTGACGCTGCGAATTGGCGCGTGGCCTTTATGTACCGCCAGCAGCACGATAAAGACGATCAGGATGCTGATGATCGATGCGGTCATAATAAGTTTATTCATCAAATCATTAATGTAATGAAGATGAAAATCGATAGACAGCGCGATGTAGAGCGTATAAATCGGTTTGCCGTCCACCAACGGGCCAACCGGCAAGTTAATCATCCGCCAGTTGCTGTGTTCCATATGCCCGTGACCGTGGCCTGGCATCATCATTGTCGGGCCGGAAAGGAGATACACCTCGCCGCCCCGAGCGTCTTTATCGGGTATGGCATCACGTGCAAACTCGCGGATATCCGGCGCACCGGGAGAGTGATACACCGTTTTACCGTGGCTATCTGCCAGGGAAATCAACACGTTGGAATAACCACTGACGATATCTTCCAGCGTCATTAAGCGTCGGGCTTGTGTCTCTTCGGGATGATTAAGAACACGCCTGAATGTGGCGCTAATCTCTTTTAAATCATTAATATCCTGCTCGGCAAAATGCACTTTTACCGAGTGGATCATGATCCAGGCAAAGACGAAAAACGCTGCAATGGTGGCAAGGCTGATAAAAAAGGTCAGGCGGGTTGCCAGCGAAAACGGGCGCTGAAACGGCTTACTGGCCATCCGGCACCTCAAGCATGTAACCCACGCCGCGCACGGTTTGAATCAGCTTCGGCTCAAAGTCGTTGTCGATTTTGCCGCGCAGTCGCTTCACCGCCACATCAATAGCGTTAGTATCGCTGTCAAAATTCATGTCCCATACCTGCGAGGCGATAAGCGAGCGGGGCAGCACTTCACCCTGATGGCGGAGGAAAAATTCCAGCAGGGTAAATTCTTTACTGGTCAAAGTGATGCGCGTACCGCTGCGGGTGACTTTGCGGCTAACGAGATCGACCATCAGGTCGGCAACCTGAAACTGACTTTCGATAATTACCGCCGCCCCGCGCCGCAGTAGAGTCCGCACCCGCGCCAGCAGTTCAGCAAAAGCGAACGGTTTCACCAGGTAGTCATCTGCCCCCAACTCCAGCCCCTTGACGCGATGTTCAATGGTGCCAAGCGCGGTAAGTAACAGAATCGGCATCCCTTTATTGGCGGAACGCAACATACGCACGATATCCCAGCCGTTCACGTCCGGCAGCATAATATCGAGGATTATCAGGTCATAATCACCTGTCATCGCCAGATGATATCCATTCAGCCCGTTATCGGCCAAATCAACCACAAAACCGGCCTCGGTTAACCCTTTGGTTAAGTATTCGCCGGTTTTCTTTTCATCTTCGACAATCAACAGTTTCATATTTCCTCCGCATGTTGTCCGGGCAATTCTAGAGTAGCGGGATCAGATGGCAATCGCTTATTGGCAAAATGACAATTTTGTCATTTTCCTGTCACCGGAAAATCAGAGCCTGGCGTGTAAAGTTGGCGGCATAAAATCACCAGAAATTATGTGCCTATGTTTCCTTGTAAACTTCTGCCATTTTGTGTGGCCCTTGCGTTAACCGGTTGTTCTCTGGCACCGGAATATCAGCGTCCGGCAATGCCCGTGCCGCAGCAGTTCTCACTCAGCCAGAACGGCCTGGTTAACGCGGTAGATAACTACCAGAACGCGGGCTGGCGCACCTTTTTTGTTGATAATCAGGTGAAGACGCTGATTAGCGAGGCGCTGGTGAATAATCGGGATTTGCGCATGGCGACGCTGAAAGTGCAGGAGGCACGGGCGCAATATCGTCTGACCGATGCCGACCGCTACCCACAGCTCAATGGCGAGGGCAGCGGCAGCTGGAGCGGCAATCTTAAAGGCGATTCAGCCACGACGCGGGAGTTCTCGACTGGCCTTAACGCCAGCTTTGATCTAGATTTTTTCGGTCGCTTAAAGAACATGAGCGAAGCCGAGCGACAAAATTATTTAGCCACTGAGGAAGCTAAGCGCGCGGTGCATATTCTGCTGGTTTCTAATGTCGCGCAAAGCTATTTCAATCAGCAACTGGCTTATGCGCAATTACAAATAGCCGAAGAAACGCTGCGTAATTATCAGCAGTCATATGCGTTTGTCGAAAAACAACTTTTGACTGGTAGCAGCAATGTTCTGGCGCTGGAACAGGCTCGCGGGATGATAGAAAGTACCCGCAGTGACATCGCTAAACGTCAGGGGGAACTGGCGCAGGCGAATAATGCATTGCAACTGTTATTGGGAAACTACGGCAAGCTGCCGCAAGCGCAGACAGTAAACAGCGACAGCCTGCAAAGCGTTAAATTACCGGCGGGCTTGTCGTCGCAAATCTTGTTGCAGCGCCCGGATATTATGGAAGCTGAACACGCGTTAATGGCGGCTAATGCCAATATTGGTGCTGCGCGTGCGGCATTTTTCCCGTCTATAAGCCTGACCAGCGGAATATCAACTGCCAGCAGCGATCTGTCATCATTATTTAACGCCAGTAGCGGGATGTGGAATTTTATTCCCAAAATTGAGATCCCCATTTTTAATGCCGGACGCAACCAGGCCAATCTGGATATCGCCGAAATTCGCCAGCAGCAGTCGGTGGTGAATTATGAACAGAAAATTCAGAACGCCTTTAAAGAAGTGGCAGATGCGCTTGCATTACGTCAAAGCCTGAACGATCAAATCAGCGCCCAGCAGCGTTATCTGGCGTCGCTGCAAATTACTTTGCAACGGGCGCGGGCATTATATCAGCACGGCGCGGTAAGTTATCTGGAAGTGCTGGATGCCGAGCGTTCCTTTTTTGCAACCCGACAAACTTTACTCGACCTGAATTATGCCCGTCAGGTTAACGAAGTTTCCTTATATACCGCCCTGGGTGGCGGTTGGCAGCAATAAATTTTAACTCCAGGAGAGAATAATGAAAAAAGCACTGCAAGTTGCAATGTTCAGTCTGTTTACTGTTATTGGCTTTAATGCTCAGGCTAACGAACATCATCATGAAACCATGAGCGAAGCACAACCACAGGTTATTAGCGCCACCGGTGTGGTAAAAGGTGTTGATCTGGAAAGCAAAAAAATCACCATCCACCACGATCCGATTGCCGCAGTGAACTGGCCGGAGATGACCATGCGCTTTACCATCACCCCGCAGACGAAAATGAGTGAAATTAAAACTGGCGACAAAGTAGCGTTTAATTTTGTCCAGCAGGGCAACCTTTCTTTATTACAGGATATTAAAGTCAGCCAGTAACCCAGGTTTAATGAGATGAAAAAAATCGCGCTTATTATCGGCAGCATGATCGCGGGCGGTATTATTTCTGCGGCAGGTTTTACCTGGTTTGCAAAGGCTGAACCGCCCGCAGAAAAAACGTCGACCGCAGAACGTAAAATATTATTCTGGTACGACCCGATGTATCCCAATACGCGGTTCGATAAACCAGGTAAATCGCCGTTTATGGATATGGATCTGGTGCCGAAATATGCCGATGAAGAGACTTCTGCGTCTGGTGTGCGCATTGACCCGACCCAGACGCAAAATCTGGGGGTGAAAACGGCGACCGTCACGCGCGGGCCGCTGACTTTTGCCCAGAGTTTCCCAGCGAATGTGAGTTACAACGAGTATCAGTTTGCCATTGTGCAGGCCCGCGCAGCCGGGTTTATCGACAAGGTGTATCCGCTTACCGTAGGCGATAAAGTGCAAAAGGGCACACCGCTTCTCGACCTGACCATTCCCGACTGGGTGGAAGCGCAGAGTGAGTATTTACTGCTGCGCGAAACCGGCGGGACGGCGACCCAGACTGAAGGCATTCTTGAACGCCTGCGGCTGGCGGGAATGCCGGAGGCCAATATTCGCCGCCTGATTACCACGCAAAAAATCCAGACTCGCTTTACGCTCAAAGCCCCTATTGATGGCGTGATCACTGCGTTTGATCTGCGTGCGGGAATGAATATCGCCAAAGATAACGTGGTCGCGAAAATTCAGGGTATGGACCCGGTGTGGGTCACTGCTGCGATCCCGGAGTCCATCGCCTGGCTGGTGAAAAATGCCTCGCAGTTTACGCTCACCGTTCCGGCGCGACCGGATAAAACGCTCAGCATCCGCAAATGGACCCTTCTACCCGGCGTGGATGCCGCGACCCGCACGCTGCAACTGCGTCTGGAAGTCGACAACGCCGACGAGGCGCTAAAACCGGGAATGAACGCCTGGTTGCAACTCAACACCGCCAGCGAACCGATGCTGCTCATTCCGTCACAGGCGCTGATTGATACTGGTAACGAACAGCGGGTGATTACCGTTGATGCCGACGGGCACTTTGTACCGAAACGCGTTGCTGTTTTCCAGGCGTCGCAAGGCGTCACCGCGCTACGTTCTGGTCTGGCGGAAGGCGAAAAGGTGGTTTCCAGCGGCCTGTTCCTGATCGATTCCGAAGCCAATATTTCTGGCGCACTGGAGCGGATGCGCTCTGAAAGTGCTACCCATGCGCATTGAGGGAATAACCAATGATTGAATGGATTATTCGTCGCTCGGTGGCGAACCGTTTTCTGGTGCTGATGGGCGCGTTGTTTCTGAGTATCTGGGGCACCTGGACTATCATTAACACGCCAGTGGATGCGCTGCCTGATCTCTCCGATGTGCAGGTGATTATTAAAACCAGCTATCCCGGTCAGGCACCGCAAATCGTTGAAAATCAGGTGACTTATCCGCTAACCACCACCATGTTGTCAGTACCTGGCGCGAAGACTGTGCGCGGTTTCTCGCAGTTTGGCGACTCTTATGTGTATGTCATTTTCGAAGATGGCACCGATCCGTACTGGGCGCGCTCGCGGGTGCTGGAGTACCTCAACCAGGTACAGGGTAAGCTGCCTGCGGGAGTCAGCGCCGAGTTGGGGCCAGATGCCACGGGTGTTGGCTGGATCTATGAATATGCACTGGTGGATCGCAGCGGTAAGCACGATCTGGCCGATTTACGCTCATTGCAGGACTGGTTTCTCAAATATGAGTTAAAAACCATCCCTGACGTTGCGGAAGTGGCGTCGGTAGGTGGTGTGGTGAAAGAGTATCAGGTGGTTATCGATCCCCAGCGCCTGGCGCAATATGGCATCAGTCTTGCCGAAGTAAAAAGCGCGCTGGATGCTTCAAACCAGGAAGCGGGCGGTTCGTCGATCGAACTGGCGGAAGCGGAATATATGGTACGCGCCAGCGGCTATCTGCAAACGCTCGACGACTTTAATCACATCGTTTTAAAAGCCAGCGAAAATGGCGTGCCCGTTTATCTGCGTGATGTTGCGAAGGTCCAGATTGGCCCGGAGATGCGCCGGGGCATTGCCGAACTCAATGGTGAAGGCGAAGTGGCGGGCGGGGTGGTGATCCTGCGCTCCGGCAAAAACGCCCGTGAAGTGATCGCCGCCGTGAAGGACAAACTGGAAACGCTGAAAAGCAGTCTGCCGGAAGGCGTGGAGATAGTTACAACATACGATCGCAGCCAGCTCATTGACCGCGCCATCGACAACCTCAGCGGCAAGCTGCTGGAAGAATTTATTGTGGTGGCGGTAGTCTGCGCGCTGTTTCTCTGGCATGTGCGCTCGGCGCTGGTGGCGATTATTTCGTTGCCGCTGGGGTTGTGTATTGCTTTTATTGTCATGCACTTCCAGGGACTGAATGCCAATATTATGTCGCTGGGCGGTATTGCGATTGCCGTCGGGGCGATGGTCGATGCCGCTATCGTCATGATCGAGAATGCGCATAAACGGCTGGAAGAGTGGCAGCACCAGCATCCTGACGCCACGCTGGATAATAAAACGCGCTGGCAGGTGATCACCGATGCATCTGTTGAAGTGGGGCCAGCGCTGTTTATCAGTCTGCTGATTATCACGCTGTCGTTTATCCCGATCTTCACCCTGGAAGGGCAGGAAGGGCGTCTGTTTGGCCCGCTGGCGTTCACCAAAACGTATGCGATGGCGGGCGCGGCGCTGCTGGCGATCGTAGTGATCCCCATCCTGATGGGCTACTGGATCCGTGGCAAAATTCCACCAGAAAGCAGTAATCCGCTCAATCGCTTTTTGATTCGTGTTTATCATCCGCTGTTGCTGAAAGTACTGCACTGGCCGAAAACCACGCTGTTGGTGGCGGCGCTTTCGGTACTGACGGTTCTCTGGCCGCTCAATAAAGTTGGCGGAGAATTTTTACCGCAGATCAATGAAGGCGACTTGTTGTATATGCCATCGACGCTGCCGGGGATTTCCGCAGCGGAGGCGGCGAGTATGCTGCAAAAAACCGACAAGCTGATTATGAGCGTACCTGAAGTGGCGCGGGTATTTGGCAAAACCGGGAAAGCGGAAACCGCCACCGACTCCGCACCGCTGGAGATGGTAGAAACGACCATCCAGCTTAAGCCACAGGATCAGTGGCGGCCAGGCATGACGATGGACAAAATCATTGAGGAACTGGATAACACCGTGCGTCTGCCGGGGCTGGCAAATCTGTGGGTGCCGCCAATTCGTAACCGTATCGATATGCTCTCAACCGGCATTAAAAGCCCCATCGGCATTAAAGTTTCCGGCACTGTGCTGGCGGATATCGACGCGATGGCGGAGCAAATTGAAGAAGTGGCGCGAACGGTGCCAGGCGTGGCTTCTGCCCTTGCCGAGCGTCTGGAAGGTGGGCGCTATATCAACGTTGAGATCAACCGTGAAAAAGCCGCCCGTTACGGTATGACGGTGGCGGATGTGCAGTTGTTTGTGACTTCAGCAGTGGGTGGGGCGATGGTTGGCGAAACGGTGGAAGGGATTGCCCGTTATCCAATTAATCTGCGTTATCCGCAAAGCTGGCGCGACAACCCGCAGGCGCTGCGCCAGTTGCCGATTTTGACGCCGATGAAGCAGCAAATTACCCTGGCAGATGTGGCCGACGTTAAAGTCTCTACCGGACCGTCGATGCTGAAAACCGAGAATGCGCGCCCGACAAGCTGGATTTATATCGATGCCCGCGATCGTGACATGGTGTCGGTGGTTCACGATTTGCAAAAAGCGATTGCCGAGAAAGTGCAGTTAAAACCGGGCACCAGCGTGGCATTCTCCGGGCAGTTCGAGCTACTGGAGCGCGCCAACCATAAGCTGAAACTCATGGTGCCGATGACGTTGATGATCATCTTCGTGCTGTTGTATCTGGCGTTCCGTCGCGTGGGTGAAGCGTTACTGATTATCAGCAGCGTACCGTTTGCGCTGGTGGGTGGCATCTGGTTGCTGTGGTGGATGGACTTTCATCTTTCCGTGGCAACGGGCACTGGCTTTATCGCCCTCGCGGGAGTCGCCGCCGAATTTGGCGTGGTGATGTTGATGTATTTACGTCACGCCATAGAGGCAGATCCATCCCTGGATAATCCGCAAACATTCAGCGAGCAGAAGCTGGATGAAGCGTTATATCACGGCGCGGTACTGCGCGTGCGCCCGAAAGCGATGACGGTGGCGGTGATTATCGCGGGTCTGCTGCCGATTTTGTGGGGAACGGGGGCAGGTTCAGAGGTGATGAGCCGGATTGCCGCGCCGATGATTGGCGGCATGATCACCGCACCTTTGCTGTCGCTGTTTATTATTCCGGCGGCGTATAAGCTGATGTGGCTGCACCGACACCGGGTACTGAAATAAAAGCAAGATACCCGGTTTAACCGTGTGGATTGTGTCTTGCGACGATGGGCACTAAATGTTAAAAGGTGCCCCTCAACAAAAAAGACACACAGGGGAAAGGCGTGAAAAACGCGTCAACCGTATCGGAAGATACTGCGTCGAATAAAGAGCCGACGCTTCATCGCGGATTACATAACCGTCATATTCAACTGATTGCGCTGGGCGGCGCTATTGGTACTGGTCTGTTTCTTGGCATTGGCCCGGCGATTCAGATGGCAGGTCCGGCTGTATTGTTGGGCTACGGCGTCGCCGGGATCATTGCTTTCCTGATTATGCGCCAGCTTGGCGAGATGGTGGTTGAGGAGCCGGTATCCGGTTCGTTTGCCCACTTTGCCTATAAATACTGGGGACCGTTTGCGGGCTTCCTCTCTGGCTGGAACTACTGGGTGATGTTCGTACTGGTGGGGATGGCTGAGCTGACCGCTGCGGGCATCTATATGCAGTACTGGTTCCCGGATGTTCCAACGTGGATCTGGGCTGCCGCCTTCTTTATTATCATCAACGCCGTTAACCTGGTGAACGTGCGCTTATATGGCGAAACTGAGTTCTGGTTTGCGCTGATTAAAGTGCTGGCAATTATCGGCATGATCGGCTTTGGCCTGTGGCTGCTGTTTTCTGGTCACGGCGGTGAGAAAGCCAGTATCGACAACCTTTGGCGCTATGGTGGTTTCTTCGCCACGGGCTGGAATGGGCTGATTTTGTCCCTGGCGGTGATCATGTTTTCCTTCGGCGGGCTGGAACTGATTGGGATTACTGCGGCTGAAGCGCGCGATCCGGAAAAAAGCATTCCAAAAGCGGTAAATCAGGTGGTGTATCGCATTCTGCTGTTTTATATCGGTTCGCTGGTGGTATTACTGGCACTCTACCCGTGGGTGGAAGTGAAATCTAACAGTAGCCCGTTTGTGATGATTTTTCATAATCTTGACAGCAATGTGGTGGCTTCTGCGCTGAACTTCGTCATTCTGGTAGCATCATTATCGGTATACAACAGTGGGGTTTACTCCAACAGCCGCATGCTGTTTGGCCTTTCTGTGCAGGGTAATGCGCCGAAGTTTCTTACCCGCGTTAGCCATCGCGGTGTGCCGATCAACTCGCTGATGCTTTCCGGGGCGATCACTTCTCTGGTGGTGCTGATTAACTATCTGCTACCGCAAAAAGCGTTTGGTCTGCTGATGGCGCTGGTGGTGGCAACGTTGCTGTTGAACTGGATTATGATCTGTCTGGCGCATCTGCGTTTTCGCGCGGCGATGCGACGTCAGGGGCGTGAAACACAGTTTAAAGCGCTACTTTATCCATTCGGCAACTATCTCTGCATTGCCTTCCTTGGCATGATTTTGCTGCTGATGTGCACGATGGATGATATGCGCTTGTCAGCGATTTTGCTGCCAGTGTGGATTGTGTTCCTGTTTGTGGTGTTTAAAACGCTGCGTCGGAAATAAGGCGTTCACGCCGCATCCGACAAAACGAAGTCAACCATCTGAATCTGCTCTCATCCATTCGATGAGAGCGGTTTTTTAATTACTGCTTAAATGCACCTGCCAGGGAGCGAATATCATTGCCGGTTGGTGACTGATGAAGCCGCAGACCAAACTCTTCGACAATCGCAAATATGTGGTCGAATATATCAGCCTGAATACTTTCATATTCCAGCCACACCACGGTGTTGGTAAACGCATAGATCTCGAGCGGTAAACCGTTATCGCCAGGAGCCAGTTGGCGCACCATTAAGGTCATATCTTTACGAATCCGCGGATGGTTACGTAGATATTCGTTCAGATAGGCGCGAAAGGTTCCAATATTGGTCATTCGACGCAGGTTTAATACCGACTCCGTAGAACCTTGCTGGCGATTCCACTCATTAATTTCCTGATGGCGGCTGGTTAAATAAGGTTTTAACAAATGCGCTTTATTCAGACGTTGCATTTCGTCTTCATCAAGAAAATGAATACTGGTGACATCAATGCTGATACTGCGTTTAATACGTCGCCCGCCGGATGCTGACATCCCGCTCCAGTTTTTAAAGGAGTCAGAAACCAGAGACCAGGTAGGAATAGTGGTAATGGTATTGTCCCAGTTACGCACTTTGACGGTGGTTAACCCAATATCGATCACCGCGCCATCCGCGCCGTATTTCGGCATCTCCAGCCAGTCGCCCAGTTTCAGCATATCGTTCGCGGAAAGCTGAATACCTGCCACCAGACCAAGAATCGGATCTTTAAATACCAACATCAGCACGGCAGCCATTGCACCAAGACCGCTGATCAGAATCGCTGGCGATTGACCAATCAGCAGCGAGATCATCAAAATGCCGACCAGAATCGCGCCGATCAGTTTAATCCCCTGAAATATCCCTTTCAGCGGTAACTGAGACGCCGCCGGGAATTTCTGCGCCAGATTCAAAATAACATCCAGCAACGAGAAGACTGAAAGCAGTGCATACATCATGATCCACAACTGCGCGCAGGTGGTCAGAATATCAGCCGCTTCGGTGCCTTTTTGCAGCCAGAATACCGCCTGAATATTGACGATAATCCCCTGCAAGGTGAAAGCTAAACGGTGGAAGAGTTTATTCTGGGTAATGATTTGCAACCATAGCCGTGAACTGGCGATGGCACGTTTTTCGAAGGTCCGTAGTACTACCCAGTGCAAAATAATATGCACCACAACGGCAGTCAGAAAAATAATACCGAAAATCATCACCATCGAGGTGGTGTGATCAAACTCAATACCCGCTAAATCTTCAACCTGGGATATTAAATCCTGCATAACGTCTCCTTTATACAACAGTAGCCTATGATGACGGCTGAAACAGGGTTATGCAAATCAGGATAATCTGAGGGGAAATAGCCGGGCGGATGCCCGGCAAAGGAGAATTACACTTCAGTTATGGTGATGTTTTGCGGCAGACGGGATTTCGGCAGTGTAGCGTTGAAATCTTCGACGCTGTGATGACCTACCGGAACAACCACCAGGCTGGTGTAGCCTTTCTCTTTCAAACCGAATTCTTCATCGAGGATTGCGGCGTCAAAACCTTCGATGGGTACCGCGTCCAGACCCAGTGCCGCAACGCCCAGCAGGAAGTTACCGACGTTGAGATAAACCTGTTTTGCCATCCACTCAGCATCATCTTGCAGATCTTTACGGTGCATATCGGCGAAGAATTTGCGACCTTTATCGTTCGCGGCTTTCGCTTCCGGCGTGGCAAAGCGGCCATCGGCATCTTCCTGGTCAACAACCTGTTTCAGCCAGGCATCGTCCATCGCGGTTTTCGCGCAGAACACCACGACGTGCGAGGCATCAAGCATTTTGCGCTCGTTGAACACGTAATTATCGGCGGCGGATTTGGCAACACGCGCTTTGCCTTCTTCCGTGCTGGCAACAATAAAATGCCACGGCTGGGAGTTGGTGCTGGATGGGCTGTATTGCAGCAGCGTTTTGATCTGCTCGGCCTGTTCCGGGGTAAGTTTTTTGCTGGCATCAAATGCCTTAGTGGAATGACGCTTTAAGGCGACAGAAATGATATCCATAAAGACTCCATGTGTAAGTAGTTTTGCGTGCCAGCAGATTACAAGGTTCAACGAGAAATGGTAAGCGAGAAAAATGCGCTATAGATTTTCGCTTTTAGTCTGGGCGCACTCTTTTTTGATCGCGTTTAGATAAGCCATCAACCACTAAATTCCATGAATCATCGATAAGATCGCGCAGTAACGCTTCGGAGATCTCATCGCCTGGATACACTGAAATCCAGTGCTTCTTATTCATGTGATACCCTGGCTTAATGCTCGGGTATATCTGCTGATTTAACAGGGATTTTTGTGGATCGGACTTCAAATTGATAAAGGGGACGCCGCGCAGCTCCGACGACAGCAAAAAAATCTTGCCGCCAACTTTAAAGACATCGAACTCCGGGCCAAAAGGCCAGCAAAGCTCGACAAAGGGTAACTCAAGGGCCAGGCGTTTCGCCGTTTCGTGCAGTGATTGCTTATCCATAAACGTTCCTTTAGGCGAAGGAGAATAAGCAAAGTATGCCGCGAAGTACGGCGATAATCGACGTTTAATCCGCCAGCGAGAACCAGCGTCGCCAGATAAAACGCAGAATAAAATACTCAATAGCGCCCAGCACTAAAAACCACAGACAAAACAATAAAGTGTAAAGCTGGCTAAGATCCATCAGATGGAACATGGTCACCAGTTTTTGTGCCAGCGTCAGCCCCAGTGCGGGGGCGGGCAGCAGCAGGCAAGAGAGGAAAGCCATCAGCAAAATGCCTGCTGCGGTGGTTAAGGTTTCTAAAGGGTGTTTCATAACATTGTTAAATGTAAGTTAAAACACCATTGTCAGGGATATTCTTCTGTAAGGCAATTCCCGACTTATTCTCCGGCCCAAATCTCACAATGCTTTTTCACCAGTCCAATCAGCGAGCCGCCATCGGCGACGAAATCACGCATCAGCTGCGATTCATTCAGACCGCTAACGACCTGGCGATGCAGGGCCTCAATCGCGCTCGATGCGCCAATTTTATGTGCCGAAGGGGCGATTTTTTCCAGCAATCGCAAGGTGTCTTCCGTTAGTGGCCGACGATCGCCAGTGTGCGGATCGGTAATGGCACCTTCCAGCCCATAACGGCAAGCCTGGAAGCGGTTGAATTTATACAGCAGGTAATCTTTCTCCTGATGTTTGAACGGGCGTTCCGTCAGTAACCAGTGGGCGGTGGCCTGAATCAATCCTGCCATATTTACCGCGTGGCTAAGGGTTAATGGGGTATCCATCACCCGAACTTCCACCGTGCCAAAATGGGGGCTGGGGCGAATATCCCAGTGCAGATCTTTAATGCTGTCGATCATCGTGGTGTAACTCAGACAACGAAACAGGGCTTCAAATTGTTGCCAGTTACTGACCCACGGCATTGGGCCATTGTCGGGAAAGGCGGAAAAAATATTCGGTCTTGAGGAAGCAAAGCGTGTATCCGTTCCCTGCATATACGGCGATGCGGCAGAAAGGGCGATAAAGTGCGGCACAAACCGCGACAAGCCGTGCAGCAAATAAATGGCGTCATCGCCACTGGCGCAGCCAACATGGACATGCTGACCAAAAACGGTCGCCTGCTGAATGAGATAACCAAAGTTTTCCAGCGTTCGTTGATAGCGTTCGTTATCGCATACCTCCTGACGCTGCCATTTCTGAAACGGGTGCGTGCCACCGCCGCAAATTTCCAGATGATGGTCTGCGGCTGCCTGCAATACGACTTTCTGCATCGCTGAAAATTGCCCGGCAGCCTGGTTGATATCACGGCAAACATCCGTCGCCAGCTCCAGCATACTTTCGGTGATATCGTGCTTTACTTCCCCGGCAGTGATCTGATTTTTAACCGCGTCAATCAGCGTTGAAGAGTCCTGGCTTAAGTCATAGCCCGGCGGATTAACCACCTGCATTTCCAGTTCAATACCGAGGGTAAAAGGTTCAGAGACTTGAAAATCGGGTATTGGCATAGGTTTCTCTTATGTTGGCGTTTTCATTTCAGTATAGAAGTGGGAGCGGCCGGGGGAGATGCGGAAGTTCTGGAATGTTTCTTTTTTTGGTGATGGTGAACTGATTGCTACTGAAGCAATTTGGCTACTTTTGCAATGTGCCAGGTTATGGCAGAGCTGGCTGGCGGCGGAGAATTTTGACGATTGAGGGGCGAAGGAAAAACTGGCTTAGTTTCGGTTGATCTAATGCGTAGTGAGAAGTCCGAAATAAGACCAACTGTATAAATAAACAGCTATTTTGCTAAGGAAGGGTAAGATGACTGCGGGTGCCTGAAGCTTTCCGGTTTCAGGTTTACTCTGAGGTCTGGAAAGATGAAGCCCCAGGAGATATTTCTATCAACCCTGGGGCTGCCACTCCAAACCCGAACAATTTGGATGGTAGTCCCTTCTTCGCATGGAGGCAATATAAACATGCTGACGAAATATGCCCTTGTGGCAGTCATAGTGCTGTGTTTGACGGTGCTGGGATTTACGCTTCTGGTCGGCGACTCGCTGTGTGAGTTTACGGTGAAGGAACGTAATATTGAGTTTAAGGCTGTTCTCGCTTACGAACCGAAGAAGTAGCCGTTGTGCGGGGAGTAATCCCCGCATATCCGGTTGTCAGGTCAGGGTGGTAAGGCACCTGTTTTACACTTTCGCCCGCGGTCAGTGATGGCTGCGGGCGATGTCGTTTTAAGGGCAATGATCAGTTTTGCCAACAGAAGTCCGAAACAGGACTCACTGTATAAATAAACAGCCATTTTGCTAAGGAAGGGTAAGATAACGGCGGGTGCCTGAAGCTTTCCGGTTTCAGGTTTACTCTGAGGTCTGGAAAGATGAAGCCCCAGGAGATATTTCTATCAACCCTGGGGCTGCCACTCCGAACCTCAACAACTCGGATGGTAGTCCCTTCTTCGCATGGAGGCAATATAAACATGCTGACGAAATATGCCCTTGTGGCGGTCATAGTGCTGTGTTTGACAGTGCTGGGATTTACGCTTCTGGTCGGCGACTCGCTGTGTGAGTTCACCGTAAAGGAACGTAATATTGAGTTCAGGGCTGTTCTCGCTTACGAACCGAAGAAGTAGCCGTTGTGCGGGGAGTAATCCCCGCATATCCGGTTGTCAGGTCAGGATGGTAAGGCACCTGCTTTACATTTTCGCCCGCGGTCAGCAATGGCTGCGGGCGATTTCGTTTAACTGGCATGGGCGATAATACCAATGAAAAGTCCGGAACAGGATTTACTGTATAAATAAACAGTTATTTTGCTAAGAAAGGGTAAGATAACGGCGGGTGCCTGAAGCTTTCCGGTTTCAGGTTAACTCTGAGGTCTGGAAAGATGAAGCCCCAGGAGATATTTCTATCAACCCTGGGGCCGCCACTCCAAACCAGACAATTTGGATGGTAGTCCCTTCTTCGCATGGAGGCAATATAAACATGCTGACGAAATATGCCCTTGTGGCGGTCATAGTGCTGTGTTTGACAGTGCTGGGATTTACGCTTCTGGTCGGCGACTCGCTGTGTGAGTTCACCGTAAAGGAACGTAATATTGAGTTCAGGGCTGTTCTCGCTTACGAACCGAAGAAGTAGCCGTTGTGCGGGGAGTAATCCCCGCATATCCGGTTGTCAGGTCAGGATGGTAAGGCACCTGCTTTACACTTTCGCCCGTGGTCAGTGATGGCTGCGGGCGAATCGTACCAGATGTTGTCAATTAATCGTGTTGGCACAGCGTTATGACTATTTTTTCTTTTATCTGCCAGTGCACAGCAAACATCTCATTCTCACGATGAATGATGATCCGCTGTTTATTCCAGCTAATTATCTGATAATCCAGAAAACCTTGAGCGGCCTGTATCTTGCTTGCCTTAAATGCGCTCTCTTTGGCGGAAAATGCCAGTGTCAGCGCCAGAGAAAAGGTTAAACCACATTCTGCGAGTCGCTCGTGTTCTGCTGGTGTAATAATGTTGTCTGTCAATTCTCTTGCGGTTTGTACAGAGAAAATCTCTTCGATATCAATGCCAATCGGTTGACGAGATACCACGGCTAATGCCGTAGTCCCGCAGTGGCTAATACTGCCGTATACCTCCGCAGGCCACACAGGTTGGCGGAGCTCGCCGATTGCGGGCACACATTTATAGCCATATTCCCGCAAGGCGTAAACAGCAGCGATCCGTCCGGCTAAATGCTCTGTTTTACGTTTACGTCCAGCGTGTTGCAGTTGTGCGTAGTGTGGCAGCCAGAGTAAATCCTGCTCGCGAAAACTCACCGGATCGAACTCAACAAAATGCAGCGTATGTCCGGCAAAGGGGAGGGAGGTATGCGTAGTTTTCATGTCGACCATATTAGAGACTGATGACAAACGCAAAACTGCCTGATGCGCTACGCTTATCAGGCCTACACTATCCTGCAATATATTGAATTGGCAAGATTTTTGTAGGCCGGATAAGGCGTTCACGCCGCATCCGGCATGAACGACGCGCACTTTGTCAACAATTTGACGTTAGCATCAGAAGTGAGTGTTTACGCTCATATACCATGTACGTCCCGGCTCGTTATAGGTATACGCCCCGGCACCCGCGATATAGTTGGCTCCTGCCAAATCGCCCGTGGTCTGGGCATTACCCGCACGCCACAAACGCTTGTCGAACAGGTTGTCCACGCCGCCGGTCAGACTGACATTCTTCGTCACATCCCAGGTCGCGCTCAGACCCACAATGCTGTACGGACTGATTTCTTTGGTTTCCGGGCCAACCGCTGGCTGACCTTTATAGTTGTACTTCTTCGGCTGCTGCTTGCCGTACCAGGTGAAGGTCGTTTGCATCGACAAATCTTCCCGTGCCTGCCAGCTCAGCGTTGAGTTCAACGTATACTCCGGGATGATCGACAAACGGTCGCCCGTGGTTTTGTTTTCACTCTTCAGCATATAAGTGATGTTGTTGGTCCACATCACCGTTTCGCTAACCGGTACGTTTAACGATCCTTCCAGACCTTCAACCACCGCTTTCGGCACGTTATCCCACTGATAGAGATCGGTGCCGACTGCGTTTTGCCCTACAGCCACATAGCCCGCTTCAATCTTATTGCGATAATCGTTACGGAACCAGGTGACACCCGCCAGCCAGCCGTCGCGTTTGAACTCCAGACCAATCTCTTTGTTGATGCTGGTTTCCGCTTTCAGGTCATCATTACCTTGCAAATAGCAGCCGCCCGCGCTGGCATAGCAGCCCTGACCTTTACTGTAGAGAATGTAGTTCGGGTTAGTCTGGTACAGGCTCGGCGCTTTATAAGCACGGGCGATGCCCATTTTCAGCGTGAAGTCATCGCCTAAACCTTGCGATATATTCAGCGCCGGACTCCAGTTATTGCCGACAATGCTGTGATGATCGAAACGCAGCCCCGGCGTTACGATGGTGCTGTCAGTCAGCTCCATGTTGTTTTCGGCAAATAGCGAGAAAATTTCTGCCTTTGAATATGGGCTACGGTCAGTGGCACTTACACCATCAATAGCACCGCCGGTATTCGTTCCGGTCAGCGCCTGGGTGTTGGAACTTAAGTCCTTCATCCGCTGCTGATTCCACTCAGTCCCCAGCGTCAGCGTCTGGTTAACGAGGAAATCAATCGGCAGGTTAACTTCGCTGTGCAACATCACGTCATCAAGATCGATATCGACGAAATCTTGTGTCGCTTTTTCGTTAAATTTCCCTTCGGTGCCGCCCGCCAGGCCTTCCGGTATACGCGAGTTACGGGTGTGTTCGTACTGCACCCAATTGCTGGTGGTCACGCCGTTATCCCAGCCACCGTTCCAGGTCAGCGAGTAGTTCTGGCGATACAGGCGGTTGGTTTCATCGCCATATTTAGAGCGAGTGTAAGCGTCAGAGTTGGTGTTCTGGGTGTCACCCGCATACAGGTTACCCTGGCGGCTGTAGCCCGCTTCAAGTTCGAGTGACTGCATAGGGGCGAAGTCCCAACGCACCACGCCATTGATATCTTTGTTGATCACCCCTTCGCGCCCGGCTGGTAACGTCGTGGCATAGGTTCCGGCACGCGCTGACTGATGGCCCTGGTTAATATCCCACGCATCAGCCTGAGTTTTGTCGAGGTTGCCATATAAACGGAAGCTGAATTCGTCGCCCAGCGGACCGGTCAAGCTGAAGTTGGTGCGTTTGGTGGCACCTTCCTCTTTATGCTCTGGCGCATTGAAATAAGCATCCCAGGAGCCGTGCCACTCGCCGCTGCCTTTTTTGGTAATGATGTTAACCACGCCGCCCGCCGCGCCGTTGCCATAACGCGCAGCTGCCGGACCACGCAGAACTTCAATACGTTCAATCATTTCAGGCGGCACCCAGGAGGTATCACCACGGGTATCACGCTCGCCACGCCAGCCCTGACGCACCGAGTTACGGCTGCTGACAGGCTTACCGTCAATCAAAATCAGCGTGTTTTCCGGACCCATGCCGCGAATATCAATCTGGCGGTTATTACCACGCTGACCACTAGTGGAGTTACCTGTCAGGTTAACGCCAGGCATGGTACGAATGATCTCCGATACATCGCGGGCAACCGGGTTTTTGCGGATTTCATCTGCGGTGATGGTCGAAACGCCTGGCGCCTGCAAGTTCTGCTCGGCGGCGGTAACGACAATAGTATCGTCATGTGAAACAGGAGTATCGGTTGGCTCTTGTGCCTGCGCTACCCCATAAATCCCCAGATTGACCAACAAGGCCAGGGAATGAATCTTCTTGTTCATTGTTTTATTCCTGCATTTTTGCCACGAATTGCAACTGTCGGGCGTAGTCGTCATCAATACGACGTATCCCGCTACCGCGAAAACCTTTGATCCTGAAAGACACGCAGTGCAGTTGGTTAATTAATGTCCGCGCTTCCCACGGCGCGCCATTACGCTATTGCAAATGCAAATAGTTATCAATAATATTATCAATATATTTCTGCAATCAATGAAAAATTGCACAGTAAACATGGGGTTATGGTGTGACGGCGTTAAAAGTAGGAAGTGAGAGCTGGTGGCAGTCGAAACATGGCCCGGAATGTCAGCGTCTGAATGACGAAATGTATCAGGTCACTTTCTGGTGGCGTGATCCACAAGGTTCTGAAGACCACTCGACGATAAAGCGCGTATGGGTCTATATCACTGGCGTGACCGATCACCATCAGAACAGCCAGCCCCAGTCGATGCAGCGAATTGCAGGGACCGATGTCTGGCAGTGGACGACACAACTCAATGCCAACTGGCGCGGCAGCTACTGTTTTATTCCTACCGAACGTGATGACATTTTTTCTGCTCCATCACCTGATCGCCTCGAATTGCGCGAAGGCTGGCGAAAACTATTACCCCTGGCGATAGCCGATCCGCTGAATCCACAAAGCTGGAAAGGCGGGCGAGGGCACGCTGTTTCTGCACTCGAAATGCCGCAAGCGCCCCTGCAACCAGGATGGGATTGTCCGCAAGCGCCAGAAACGCCTGCCAAAGAAATTATCTGGAAAAGTGAACGGTTGAAAAATTCACGCCGTGTATGGATTTTTACCACCGGCGATGCAACAGCAGAAGAACGTCCGCTGGCAGTTTTACTTGATGGCGAATTTTGGGCGCAGAGTATGCCCGTCTGGCCTGCGCTGACTTCGTTGACCCATCGTCAGCAACTTCCTCCCGCCGTGTACGTGTTGATCGACGCTATCGACACCACGCAACGTGCCCACGAACTGCCATGTAATGCGGATTTCTGGCTGGCAGTACAGCAAGAGTTATTACCCCAGGTGAAAACTATCGCCCCCTTTAGCGATCGCGCCGATCGTACTGTGGTCGCCGGGCAGAGTTTTGGTGGGCTTTCCGCGCTGTATGCCGGACTGCACTGGCCTGAACGCTTTGGCTGTGTATTAAGCCAGTCGGGATCGTACTGGTGGCCGCACCGGAGCGGTCAGCAAGAGGGCATGTTACTTGAACAGCTCAAAGCTGGTGAAGTTAGCGCCAAAGGTCTGCGCATTGTGCTGGAAGCGGGTATTCGCGAGCCGATGATCATGCGGGCCAATCAGGCGCTGTATGCGCAATTAGCCCCCCTAAAAGAATCCATTTTCTGGCGTCAGGTTGACGGCGGACATGATGCGCTTTGTTGGCGCGGTGGCTTGATGCAGGGGCTAATCGACCTCTGGCAACCACTTTTCCATGACAGGAGTTGAATATGGCATTCAGTAATCCCTTCGATGATCCGCAGGGCGTGTTTTACATTTTACGCAATGCGCAGGGGCAATTCAGTCTGTGGCCGCAACAGTGCGCCTTACCGGCAGGCTGGGATGTTGTGTGTCAGCCGCAGTCACAGGCGTCCTGCCAGCAGTGGCTGGACGCCCACTGGCGTACTCTGACACCGGCGAATTTCATCCAGCAGCAGGAGGCGCAATGAGCCAGCATTTACCTTTAGTTGCCGCACAGCCCGGCATCTGGATGGCAGAAAAACTGTCGGATTTACCCTCCGCCTGGAGCGTGGCGCATTACGTTGAGTTAACCGGAGATGTTGATGCGCCATTACTGGCTCGCGCGGTGGTTGCCGGATTAGCGCAAGCAGATACGCTGCGGATGCGTTTTACGGAAGATAACGGCGAAGTCTGGCAATGGGTCGATGATGCGCTGACGTTCGAACTGCCAGAAATTATCGACCTGCGAACCAACATTGATCCGCACGGTACTGCGCAGGCATTAATGCAGGCGGATTTGCAACAAGATCTGCGCGTCGATAGCGGTAAACCTCTGGTTTTTCATCAACTGATACAGGTGGCAGATAACCGCTGGTACTGGTATCAGCGTTACCACCATTTGCTGGTCGATGGCTTCAGTTTCCCGGTCATTACCCGCCAGATCGCCAACATTTACTGTGCATGGGGGTGTGGCGAACCAACGCCTGCTTCGCCGTTTACGCCTTTCGCTGATGTCGTGGAAGAGTACCAGCAGTACCGCGAAAGCGAAGCCTGGCAGCGTGATGCGGCATTCTGGGCGGAACAGCGTCGTCAACTACCACCGCCCGCGTCACTTTCTCCAGCCCCTTTACCGGGGCGCAGCGCCTCGGCAGATATTTTGCGTCTGAAACTGGAATTTAACGGCGGGGAATTCCGCCAGTTGGCTACGCAACTTTCAGGTGTGCAGCGTACCGATATAGCCCTTGCGCTGGCGGCTTTGTGGCTGGGGCGATTGTGCAACCGCATGGACTACGCCGCCGGATTTATCTTTATGCGTCGACTGGGCTCAGCGGCGCTGACGGCTACCGGACCCGTGCTCAACGTGTTGCCGTTGGGTATTCACATTGAGGCACAAGAAACATTGCCGCAACTGGCAGCACGACTAGCGGCACAACTGAAAAAAATGCGTTGTCATCAACGTTACGATGCCGAACAAATTGTCCGTGACAGCGGGCGCGCGGCGGGAGAGGAACCGCTGTTCGGTCCGGTGCTCAATATTAAAGTATTTGATTATCAGTTAGATATTCCGGGGGTACAGGCGCAAACCCATACCCTGGCAACCGGTCCGGTTAATGACCTTGAACTGGCCCTTTTCCCGGATGAAAACGGTGATTTGAGTATTGAGATCCTCGCCAATAAACAGCGTTACGATGAGCCAACGTTAATCAAGCATGCTGAACGGCTGAAAATGCTGACGGCGCAGTTTGCCGCGGATCCGGCGCGGTTGTGCGGCGATGTCGATATTCTGCTGCCAGAAGAGTATGCACAGCTGGCGCAGATCAACGCCACTCAGGTTGAGATTCCAGAAACCACACTGAGCGCGCTGGTGGCAGAACAGGCGGCAAAAACGCCGGATGCTCCGGCACTGGCAGATGTGCGTTACCAGTTCAGTTATCGGGAAATGCGCGAGCAGGTGGTGGCGCTGGCGAATCTGCTGCGTGAGCGCGGCGTTAAACCTGGCGACAGCGTAGCGGTGGCACTACCGCGCTCGGTCTTTTTGACTATGGCGCTACATGCGATAGTTGAAGCAGGTGCGGCCTGGCTACCGCTGGATACGGGCTATCCGGACGATCGCCTGAAAATGATGCTGGAAGATGCGCGTCCGTCACTGTTAATCACCACCGATGATCAACTGCCGCGCTTTAGCGATATCCCCATTTTAACCAGTCTTTGCTATAACGCCCCGCTTACACCGCAGGGCAGTGCGCCGCTGCAACTTTCACAACCGCACCACACGGCTTATATCATCTTTACCTCCGGTTCCACCGGCAGGCCGAAAGGGGTGATGGTCGGGCAGACGGCTATCGTTAACCGCCTGTTATGGATGCAAAACCACTACCCGCTCACAGGCGAAGATGTTGTTGCCCAAAAAACGCCGTGCAGTTTTGATGTCTCGGTGTGGGAGTTTTTCTGGCCGTTTATTGCCGGGGCGAAACTGGTGATGGCTGAACCGGAAGCGCACCGCGATCCGCTCGCTATGCAGCAATTCTTTGCTGAATATGGCGTAACGACCACGCATTTTGTACCGTCGATGCTGGCGGCGTTTGTTGCTTCGTTGACGCCGGAAACCGCTCGCCAGAGTTGCGCGACGTTGAAACAGGTTTTCTGTAGCGGAGAAGCCTTACCAGCCGATTTATGTCGCGAATGGCAGCAGTTAACCGGCGCGCCGTTACATAATCTTTATGGCCCGACGGAAGCAGCGGTGGATGTGAGCTGGTATCCAGCCTTTGGTGCTGAACTTGCAGCGGTACGCGGCAGCAGTGTGCCGATTGGCTACCCGGTGTGGAACACGGGCCTGCGCATTCTCGATGCGATGATGCATCCGGTGCCGCCGGGTGTGGCAGGCGATCTCTATCTAACCGGTATTCAACTGGCGCAGGGGTATCTTGGACGACCCGATCTGACAGCCAGCCGCTTTATTGCCGATCCTTTCGCGCCAGGTGAACGCATGTACCGTACCGGAGATGTTGCCCGCTGGCTGGATAACGGCGCGGTGGAGTATCTCGGGCGTAGTGATGATCAGCTAAAAATTCGTGGTCAGCGGATTGAACTGGGCGAAATCGATCGCGTGATGCAGGCGCTGCCGGATGTCGAGCAAGCAGTTACCCACGCTTGTGTGATTAATCAGGCGGCAGCCACCGGGGGGGATGCGCGTCAACTGGTGGGCTATCTGGTGTCGCAATCGGGTCTGCCGCTGGATACCAGCGCATTGCAGGCGCAGCTTCGCGAAAAATTGCCTCCGCATATGGTGCCCGTGGTTCTGCTGCAACTGCCACAGTTACCACTTAGCGCCAACGGTAAGCTGGATCGTAAAGCCTTACCGTTGCCGGAACTGAAGGCACAAGTGCCGGGGCGTGCGCCGAAAATGGGCAGTGAAACGATGATCGCCGCGGCGTTCTCGTCATTGCTGGGTTGTGACGTGCAGGATGCTGACGCTGATTTCTTCGCGCTTGGCGGTCATTCGCTACTGGCAATGAAACTGGCAGCACAACTTAGTCGACAGTTTGCCCGTCAGGTGACGCCGGGGCAGGTGATGGTCGCGTCAACCGTCGCCAAACTGGCAACGGTTATTGATGGTGAAGAAGACAGCACCCAGCGCATGGGATTTGAAACCATCCTGCCGTTGCGTGAAGGTAATGGCCCGACGCTGTTTTGTTTCCATCCAGCATCTGGTTTTGCCTGGCAGTTTAGCGTGCTCTCGCGTTATCTCGATCCTCAATGGTCGATTATTGGCATCCAGTCTCCGCGTCCTCATGGCCCCATGCAGACGGCGGCAAACCTGGATGAAGTCTGCGAAGCGCATCTGGCAACGTTACTTGAACAACAACCGCACGGCCCTTATTACCTGCTGGGGTATTCGCTGGGCGGTACGCTGGCGCAGGGGATAGCGGCACGGCTGCGTGCGCGTGGCGAACAGGTGGCATTTCTTGGCTTGTTGGATACCTGGCCGCCAGAAACGCAGAACTGGCAGGAAAAAGAAGCTAATGGTCTGGACCCGGAAGTGTTGGCGGAGATTAACCGCGAACGTGAAGCTTTCCTGGCGGCACAGCAGGGAAATACTTCAACGGAGCTGTTTACCGCCATTGAAGGCAACTACGCTGATGCAGTGCGCTTGTTGACCACTGCCCATAGTGTTCCGTTTGATGGAAAAGCGACGCTGTTTGTTGCCGAACGCACGCTTCAGGAGGGGATGACTCCCGAACGGGCCTGGGCACCATGGATTGCGGAGCTGGATATCTATCGTCATGATTGCGCGCATGTGGATATTATCTCGCCGATGGCGTTTGAAAAAATAGGGCCAATTATTCGTGCGGCGCTAAATAAGTAAATTTATATTATCTATAAACCCATAATTACAATAAATGATTATGGGTTTATTATTTATTTAATTTATCAATTTAACGGATATTTCTCTGAAATAGAGTGAATGTTGCATTCAGTGGGAGGAATTTACAAACTTCAGCTTCGGATAAATCTCACCAACTGGTAAAGTGGGGGCCGTGGAGATTTACTCTTATTGGACCCATTTCAGGTTATACCGCATGTCATCACTGAATATTAAACAGGGAAGTGACGCTCATTTTCCCGAGTATCCTCTGGCGTCGCCCAGTAATAATGAAATTGATTTACTTAATCTAATCGGCGTTTTATGGCGAGCAAAAAAAACGGTCATGGCGGTCGTTTTTGCGTTTGCCTGCGCAGGTTTACTGATCTCTTTCATCCTGCCGCAAAAATGGACCAGCGCGGCGGTTGTCACGCCTCCAGAACCTGTTCAGTGGCAGGCGCTTGAGAAAACATTCACTAAGCTTCGTGTGCTGGATCTGGATATCAAAATTGATCGTACAGAAGCATTTAACCTGTTTATCAAGAAGTTTCAGTCGGTTAGCTTACTGGAAGAGTACCTGCGCTCATCACCTTATGTGATGGACCAATTAAAAGAGGCGAAAATCGACGAACTGGATTTGCATCGCGCTATCGTCGCATTGAGCGAAAAAATGAAAGCGGTTGATGACAATGCCAGTAAGAAAAAGGATGAACCGTCACTGTATACCTCCTGGACGCTAAGTTTCACCGCGCCAACCAGTGAAGAGGCGCAGACCGTTTTGAGCGGGTATATCGATTATATCTCTGCGTTGGTGGTGAAAGAGTCGCTAGAAAACGTCCGTAATAAACTGGAAATCAAAACCCAGTTTGAAAAAGAAAAACTGGCTCAGGATCGCATTAAAACGAAAAACCAACTTGATGCAAACATTCAGCGCCTCAATTATTCACTCGACATTGCCAACGCGGCAGGAATTAAAAAGCCCGTTTATAGCAATGGTCAGGCAGTTAAAGATGACCCCGACTTTTCTATTTCTCTCGGCGCAGACGGTATTGAACGTAAACTGGAAATTGAAAAAGCGGTCACTGACGTTGCGGAGCTGAATGGTGAATTACGTAATCGTCAGTATCTAGTCGAGCAATTAACAAAAACAAATGTCAACGATGTGAATTTTACGCCGTTTAAATATCAGTTGCGTCCGTCATTACCGGTAAAAAAAGATGGTCCGGGTAAGGCGATTATCGTGATCCTTTCTGCGTTGATCGGCGGTATGGTGGCTTGTGGTAGCGTGCTGTTGCGCCATGCCATGGCATCCAGAAAACAGGATGCCATGATGGCAGACCACTTAGTTTAAATCTTCGCGGTTGAAGGTGCCGTTCGTCCGAGCGGCACCACGAGCGGCGTTCCGGCTACCGGATCGTCAATTATCATGCAACGCAAACCATAAATACGCTCAATCAGTTCAGCAGTGACTATCTCCTTCGGCGCTCCCTGAGCAACAATTTTCCCTTCCCGCAATGCAATCAAATGGCTGGCGTAACGACAGGCCTGATTAAGATCGTGCAGCACTGCCGCCAGGGTATAGCCTTTCTCGCGGTTCAGTTCGCTTAGCAGTTCCAGTAGATCAATCTGATGACTGATATCCAGCCAGGTGGTGGGTTCGTCGAGTAGCATAATTGCCGTTTCCTGGGCCAGCACCATCGCTATCCATGCTCGCTGGCGTTGTCCGCCAGAAAGGGTATCCACGCTTTGATCTGCCAGATGAGTTATTCCCGTGGCCTGCATCGCTTTCGTTACCGCTTCTTCATCTTCTTTGCGCCAGCGGGTAAACAGCGGTTGATGCGGGTATCGCCCACGCGCCACCAGCTCCTGCACGGTGATATCTCCCGGCGTGGTGGCGTTTTGCGCCAACAGGCCAATCCGGCGTGCAACCTCTTTACTGGCGTAATGTTGAATGTGCTCGCCATCCAGCCAGACATGCCCGTGAGCAGGCGTCATCAGGCGGCTTAAGGTACGCAGCAACGTGGATTTACCGCAGCCATTTGGCCCGATAATCGCTGTGAAGTGACCATCAGGAATTTCTACAGTCAGATTTTCCGCAACGGTATATTTGCCATATCCGAGGGTTAACTGTTCGCCGCGCAAACGGGCTACTGATTCGGTCATTTTTTGCGAGACTCCTGAATTAACAAGACGATAAGGTAAATACCGCCGAGGCTGACGGTAACGACGCCAACCGGAAGTTGATACGGCATAAACAGTTGTTGAGCACAGAGATCGGCTGCCAGCAGTAACAGCGCACCGCACAGCGCTGCCTGGGTTAGACCCCAGCGAGCGGTGCCGCTGATGCGGCGGGCAATGTGTGGCGCGACTAAAGCAATAAAGGAAATCGGCCCCGCCAGGGCAGTAGCAGCTGCGGTAAGTACTACGGCGACCAGCATCATTAACAGCCGTGAACGTTCGACGCTGACGCCTAACGCACACGCGGTGTCATCACCCATCTCCAGCAAGCGCATCCGCCTTACCAGTAAGGCGGCGGCAATTAGCATCAATATAATGATGGGCGCGGAGGGCGAGGTTTTTGCCCACGTCAGGCCATTGAGCGATCCGGCATTCCACAAACCCGCTGTTAGCGCCGTTTCTAAAGACGCTTTCAGCAACAGCCAGGTATTAAAAGCCACCAGCATGGCGCGAACACCGATGCCGATAATAATCAACCGAAAGGTGTCGATACCGTTACGCCAGGCAAGCAGCCAGACCAGCAGCGAAGTGATAATGCCGCCCGCCATTGCTGCCAGCGCGATAGCCGTCAGGTCCTGACCAAACAGCACCATCGCCACCAGCACGCCGCTCCACGCTCCGGTGTTAAAGCCCATTACGTCAGGGCTGCCGAGTGGGTTACGCATCAACGACTGAAAAATCGCGCCGCTGACGCCCAGTGCCGCACCAATCAACAGTGCCATTAGTACCCGCGGTAAACGCCATTCGGTGACCACCATTGTCATACTGCGCGGTGCGTCACCCATCAGCGCGGCAAATACCTGAGAGGTTTCCAGCGTGACGGCACCGCTGCGTAATCCCCACACGCTTGCCATCACACAAGCTATTAGCAACAGCAGACAGGTGATAATTAATCGACGAGAGACGTAAATCATGCGCCACCTCGCGTTTTACGTCGTACAAGGAAGATCAGCACTGGTGCGCCAATAAAGGCACTGACTACAGAAACGCGCAGTTCGCCGGGAACAATCACCCGCCCGATAATATCGGCAAACAGCAGCAGGGCAGGTGTGGCGAGCAGCGTGACGGGCAGCGACCAGCGATGATCGGCACCTACCAGCCAGCGCGCCATATGCGGCATCATCAGGCCAATAAAGGCAATCGGGCCAACTACCGCCGTCGCACTACCACAAAGCACGGTAATCGCCAGCAGCCCAATCAACTGTGTGCGTGCTACGCGACTGCCCAGCGCCGTCGCGGTGTCACTGCCAAGGCTTAAACTGTTCAGCGCGCGGCTCAGTAATAGCGCAGTTGCTCCGGCGATCAGCACCGGGATCAGCACCACTTTTAAGGTGTGTAAATTACGGATATCCAGCGAACCGGCTTGCCAGAAACGCAGTTGATCGTAGACGTCGGGATTAAGCAGGGCGATGCCGCTGGTCAGCCCTTCCAGCACCGCCGCCAGTGCCACGCCCGCCAGGGTTAAACGCACCGGACTTAACTGCCCGCCGCCCTGGCTGCCGGTAAAGGCAACAATCAACGAGGCCACCAGCGCCCCGGCGAAGGCCATCGCCAGTTGTTCCTGCGCGGATGAGTAACCAAACAGCGCCGCGCCCAGCACAATGGCAAAGCTGGCTCCGGCGTTCACGCCAAGCAAGCCGGGGTCGGCAAGTGGGTTTCGGGTGAGGGTTTGCATTAACGCCCCGGCAAGGCCAAGCGCGCCGCCTGCCAGTAAACCGGCAAGGGTACGCGGCAGTCGCGCGTCGAGCACGATGGTGCAGTCGGCGCTTTGGCAGGTGCCGGAGAGGGCCTCCAGCACTACGGAAGCGGGGAGTGATTTTGCGCCAATGAGCAGGCTTAATGCCGTCGCGATAATCAGTAATAACAGCAATCCGGGCACGGCAATGGCGCGTGTCACGGCAACAGAACCAGACATACGAACTTCCATGATAATGAAATTAATTATCGTTATCGATCTTATTTGGATATGTTAGCATGTGCAGCCTAAGAATAGGTATTTAAAATATTTGATGGCAAGGCATTGTAATGAATAAACAATCCTGGCTGCTTAACCTCAGCCTGTTGAAAACGCACCCGGCGTTTCGCGCAGTATTCCTCGCTCGTTTTATCTCTATTGTTTCTCTGGGTTTGCTCGGCGTCGCGGTGCCAGTGCAGATCCAGATGATGACGCATTCTACCTGGCAGGTGGGGCTTTCGGTGACGCTGACCGGCGGGGCGATGTTTGTCGGCTTGATGGTCGGCGGTGTGCTGGCGGATCGCTATGAGCGCAAAAAAGTGATTTTGCTGGCGCGTGGCACCTGTGGCATTGGCTTCATTGGTCTGTGCCTGAACGCATTGCTGCCGGAGCCGTCTTTGCTGGCAATCTATTTACTCGGATTATGGGATGGCTTTTTCGCGTCACTTGGCGTTACGGCGCTGCTGGCGGCGACTCCGGCATTAGTTGGGCGTGAAAATTTAATGCAGGCCGGGGCAATCACCATGTTGACTGTGCGGCTGGGATCGGTAATTTCGCCCATGATTGGCGGCTTACTGCTGGCGACTGGCGGCGTAGCCTGGAACTACGGGCTGGCGGCGGCGGGCACGTTTATTACCTTGCTGCCATTGTTAAGCCTTCCGGCGCTACCTCCGCCACCGCAACCGCGTGAGCATCCGTTGAAATCATTACTGGCAGGATTTCGTTTTCTGCTCGCCAGCCCGCTGGTGGGAGGGATTGCGCTGCTGGGGGGGTTATTGACGATGGCGAGTGCGGTACGGGTACTGTATCCGGCGCTGGCTGACAACTGGCAGATGTCGGCGGCACAGATTGGTTTTCTCTATGCGGCGATCCCGCTCGGTGCAGCTATTGGCGCGTTAACCAGCGGGAAGCTGGCACATAGTGCGCGACCAGGGTTATTGATGCTGCTCTCCACGCTGGGATCGTTCCTCGCCATTGGTTTGTTTGGCCTGATGCCGATGTGGATTTTAGGCGTGGTTTGTCTGGCGCTGTTCGGCTGGTTGAGCGCGGTTAGTTCGTTGCTGCAATACACAATGCTGCAAACGCAAACCCCGGAAGCGATGTTAGGGCGGATTAACGGTTTGTGGACGGCACAAAACGTGACGGGCGATGCTATAGGCGCAGCGCTGTTGGGCGGTCTGGGAGCGATGATGACGCCGGTGGCCTCCGCAAGCGCGAGTGGTTTTGGTTTGTTGATTATCGGCGTGTTGTTGTTGCTGGTACTGGTGGAGTTGCGTCGTTTTCGCCAGACGCCGCCGCAGGTGACAGCGTCTGACAGTTAATGCTTAGAACAGCGCCTTAAGCCGATCCAGCACTTGCATGGCGCTGTAGTAATCCAGTCGGAACGTCTCGGTTCCCAGCGCATAAACCTGCTTGTTTTGTACTGCAGGCAGGTGCGCGAGCAGTGGATTGGCATAAATCGCATCGGCGTCTTTCTGATCACCGGCGAACAGGAATAGCGACTCGCCATTTAACCCTGCCGCCAGATTTTCCCCACCAAGCTGAATGATGTCATGGCGTTTGCCCTGGCTTTGGCTGGCGTTTAAGCCTGCGGGCAACCTGGCCAGCGTAAAGCCGAGTTGTTCCAGCATCTGCCCTTGTGCTGATTCAGCTGTCCAGAGATTGGCACTGTGCGCGGCGGCGGTATAGACAATGGCAGTGACCGGCTGCGGCGGTAATTTGATTTGCTCTTTCGCCGCCGTCAGTTGCTTATCAAACTGTGCAATCCGCTCTGCCGCTTGTTTCTCATGCCCGGTAATTTCGCCAAGTTGCGTTAACAGCGACTGCCAGCTTTTATCGTCGTAATTGATGATTAACGTTGGTGCGATAGTGGAAAGCTGATCGTATAGCGCTAGCGCTGAATCGCCGCCGGTCGCGCTAATTAAAATCAGATCTGGCATTTGTGCCGCTACTGCTTCGGCGTTCGGTTCGCCGATATAGAGACGTTGCAGTTTGCGTTCTTTCGCTACCTTGCTCCACTGGCGTAAAAAACCCTGGTCATCCGCTACGCGGTTATTCGGCGTGGTCGCGCCGCTGGCGATCACTGGTGCATCAATCGCCAGCAGTGAGCCGGTCAGGGTGACGCTGGTGGAAACAATACGCTGCGGCTGGCTTTCCAGGGTATGAGTACCACGACTGTCAGTAATCTGACGCGGCCAGTCGGCAGCCTGAACTGCAGATATTCCTGAAAGCAAAAGTCCGGTTAAAAGAAGGGCGTTGCGGTAGAGCGGGGCGAGTCTCACAAATCAGCTTCCTGTTATTAATGAAGTTAATGCTTCTCATTTTCATTGTAACCACAAGCAGATGCAACCCCGACTTGCAGATTGCGTTACCTCAAGAGTTGACATAGTGCTCGTTTGCTTTTAGGTTAGCGACCGAAAATATAAATGATAATCATTATTAAAGCCTTTATCATTTTGTGGAGGATGATATGGATACGTCACTGGCTGAGGAAGTACAGCAGACCATGGCAACACTTGCGCCCAATCGCTTTTTCTTTATGTCGCCGTACCGCAGTTTTACGACGTCAGGATGTTTCGCCCGCTTTGATGAACCGGCTGTGAACGGGGATTCGCCCGACAGTCCCTTCCAGCAAAAACTCACCGCGCTGTTTGCCGATGCCAAAGCGCAGGGCATTAAAAATCCGGTGATGGTTGGGGCGATTCCCTTCGATCCACGTCAGCCTTCGTCGCTGTATATTCCCGAATCCTGGCAGTCGTTCTCCCGGCAGGAAAAACAGACTTCAGCCCGCCGTTTTACTCGCAGCCAGTCGCTGAACGTGGTGGAACGTCAGGCAATTCCGGAACAAACTACGTTTGAACAGATGGTTGCCCGCGCCGCCGCACTTACCGCCACGCCGCAAGTCGACAAAGTGGTGTTGTCACGGTTGATTGATATCACCACTGACGCCGCCATTGATAGTGGCGTATTGCTGGAACGGTTGATTGCGCAAAACCCGGTTAGTTACAACTTCCATGTGCCGTTAGCTGATGGTGGCGTCCTGCTGGGAGCCAGCCCGGAACTGCTGCTACGTAAAGACGGCGAGCGTTTTAGCTCGATTCCGTTAGCCGGTTCCGCGCGTCGTCAGCCGGATGACGTGCTTGATCGCGAAGCGGGTAATCGTCTGCTGGCGTCAGAAAAAGATCGCCATGAACATGAACTGGTGACTCAGGCGATGAAAGAGGTACTGCGCGAACGCAGTAGTGAGTTACACGTTCCATCCTCCCCACAATTGATCACCACGCCGACGCTGTGGCATCTCGCAACACCCTTTGAAGGCAAAGCGAATTCGCAAGAAAACGCACTGACTCTGGCCTGTCTGCTGCACCCGACCCCCGCGCTGAGCGGTTTCCCGCATCAGGCCGCGACCCAGGTGATTGCTGAGCTGGAACCGTTCGACCGCGAACTGTTTGGCGGCATTGTCGGTTGGTGTGACAGCGAAGGTAACGGCGAGTGGGTGGTGACCATCCGCTGCGCGAAGCTGCGGGAAAATCAGGTGCGTCTGTTTGCCGGAGCGGGGATTGTGCCTGCGTCCTCACCGTTGGGTGAATGGCGCGAAACGGGCGTCAAACTTTCTACCATGTTGAACGTTTTTGGATTGCATTAAGGAGCGAGGATGAGCATTCCATTCACCCGCTGGCCGGAAGAGTTTGCCCGTCGCTATCGGGAAAAAGGCTACTGGCAGGATTTGCCGCTGACCGACATTCTGACCCGTCATGCCGCAAGCGACAGCATCGCGGTCATCGACGGCGAGCGTCAGTTGAGTTACCGGGAACTGAATCAGGCGGCGGATAATCTCGCCTGTAGCTTGCGTCGTCAGGGCATTAAACCCGGTGAAACCGCACTGGTACAACTGGGTAACGTCGCTGAATTGTATATTACCTTTTTCGCGCTGCTAAAACTGGGCGTTGCGCCGGTGCTGGCGCTGTTCAGCCATCAGCGTAGTGAGCTGAATGCATACGCCAGCCAGATTGAACCGGTGTTACTGATTGCCGATCGCCAACATGCGCTATTTAGCGGGGATGACTTCCTTAATACGTTTGTTGCAGAGCACTCCTCCATTCGCGTGGTGCAACTGCTGAACGACAGCGGTGAGCATAACTTGCAGGATGCGATTAACCATCCGGCTGAGGATTTTACTGCCACGCCATCTCCTGCTGATGAAGTGGCCTATTTCCAGCTTTCCGGCGGCACCACCGGCACACCGAAACTGATCCCGCGCACTCATAACGACTACTACTACAGCGTGCGTCGTAGCGTCGAGATTTGTCAGTTCACGCAACAAACGCGCTACCTGTGCGCGATCCCGGCGGCTCATAACTACGCCATGAGTTCGCCGGGATCGTTGGGGGTATTTCTCGCTGGCGGCACTGTCGTTCTGGCTGCCGACCCCAGCGCCACGCTTTGTTTCCCATTGATTGAAAAACATCAGGTGAACGTCACCGCGCTGGTGCCGCCAGCAGTCAGCCTGTGGTTGCAGGCACTGGCTGAAGGCGAAAGCCGGGCGCAGCTTGCCTCGCTGAAACTGTTACAGGTCGGTGGCGCACGTCTTTCTGCCACGCTTGCGGCGCGTATTCCCGCAGAGATTGGCTGCCAGTTACAGCAGGTATTCGGCATGGCGGAAGGGCTGGTGAACTACACCCGTCTTGATGATAGCGCGGAAAAAATTATCCATACCCAGGGCTATCCAATGTGTCCGGATGATGAAGTGTGGGTTGCCGATGCTGACGGAAATCCACTGCCGCAAGGGGAGGTTGGACGCCTGATGACGCGCGGGCCGTACACCTTCCGCGGCTATTACAAAAGTCCACAGCACAATGCCAGCGCCTTTGATGCCAACGGTTTTTACTGTTCCGGCGATCTGATCTCTATTGATCCAGAGGGGTACATCACCGTGCAGGGGCGCGAGAAAGATCAGATCAACCGTGGCGGCGAGAAGATCGCTGCCGAAGAGATCGAAAACCTGTTACTGCGCCATCCGGCAGTGATCTACGCCGCACTGGTGAGCATGGAAGATGAGCTGATGGGCGAAAAAAGCTGTGCTTATCTGGTGGTAAAAGAACCACTGCGTGCGGTACAGGTGCGTCGTTTCCTGCGTGAACAGGGTATTGCCGAATTTAAATTACCGGATCGCGTGGAGTGTGTAGATTCACTTCCGCTGACGGCGGTCGGGAAAGTCGATAAAAAACAATTACGTCAGTGGCTGGCGTCACGCGCATCAGCCTGAAGGAGAGAACACGATGGCTATTCCAAAATTACAGGCTTACGCACTGCCGGAGTCTCACGATATTCCGCACAATAAAGTCAACTGGGCCTTTGAGCCGCAACGTGCCGCGTTGTTAATCCATGATATGCAGGACTATTTTGTTAGCTTCTGGGGCGAGAACTGCCCGATGATGGAGCAGGTGATCGCGAATATTGCGGCACTACGCGACTACTGCAAACAGCACAATATCCCGGTTTATTACACCGCCCAGCCGAAAGAGCAGAGCGATGAAGATCGGGCGCTGTTGAATGATATGTGGGGACCGGGCCTGACCCGTTCGCCGGAACAGCAAAAGGTGGTGGATCGCCTGACGCCAGATGCCGACGACACGGTGTTGGTGAAGTGGCGCTACAGCGCGTTTCATCGTTCTCCGCTGGAGCAAATGCTCAAAGAGAGTGGACGTAACCAGTTGATTATTACCGGGGTATACGCCCACATTGGCTGTATGACCACCGCAACCGACGCATTTATGCGCGATATTAAACCGTTTATGGTGGCGGATGCGCTGGCCGATTTCAGTCGTGACGAGCATTTGATGTCGCTGAAATATGTAGCCGGACGCTCTGGCCGGGTGGTGATGACCGAAGAACTATTACCTGCACCGATCCCTTCAACTAAAGCGGCGCTGCGAGAGGTGATCCTGCCGTTGCTGGACGAGTCCGATGAGCCGTTCGATGACGACAACCTAATTGATTACGGTCTGGATTCGGTGCGCATGATGGCGCTGGCGGCGCGCTGGCGCAAAGTGCATGGCGATATCGATTTTGTCATGCTGGCGAAAAATCCGACCATCGATGCCTGGTGGAAGCTACTCTCCCGCGAGGTGAAATGATGGATTTCAGCGGCAAAAATGTCTGGGTAACCGGTGCGGGGAAAGGTATTGGCTACGCCACGGCGCTGGCATTTGTTGAGGCCGGAGCGAAAGTTACAGGTTTTGATCAAGCGTTCACTCTGGAGCAATATCCCTTTGCGACCGAAGTAATGGATGTAGCCGACGCTGCGCAGGTGGCGCAAGTGTGTCAGCGACTGTTAGCGCAAACGGAGCGACTGGACGTGCTGGTCAATGCGGCGGGAATTTTGCGCATGGGCGCGACCGATCAGCTCAGTAAAGAGGACTGGCAGCAGACTTTTTCGGTCAACGTCGGTGGCGCATTTAACTTGTTCCAGCAGACCATGAACCAGTTTCGCCGTCAGCGGGGCGGGGCGATTGTTACTGTGGCGTCCGACGCTGCACACACGCCGCGTATTGGTATGAGTGCTTACGGTGCGTCGAAAGCGGCGCTGAAAAGCCTGGCGTTGAGCGTCGGGCTGGAACTGGCGGGTAGCGGTGTGCGCTGTAATGTGGTTTCCCCGGGGTCCACCGACACCGATATGCAACGCACGCTGTGGGTGAGTGATGACGCCGAAGAGCAGCGTATTCGCGGCTTTGGCGAGCAGTTTAAACTCGGCATTCCGCTGGGGAAAATCGCCCGTCCACAAGAGATCGCCAACACGATTTTGTTCCTCGCCTCTGACCTCGCCAGCCATATCACCCTACAGGATATTGTGGTAGATGGCGGCTCAACACTGGGGGCATAAGCATGATCTGGAAACGCCATTTAACGCTCGACGAACTGAACGCCACCAGCGATAACACAATGGTGGCGCATCTTGGAATTGTTTATACCCGTCTGGGCGATGATGTGCTGGAAGCCGAAATGCCGGTTGATACCCGTACTCATCAACCGTTCGGTTTACTACATGGCGGCGCGTCGGCGGCGCTGGCGGAAACCCTGGGATCGATGGCCGGATTTATGATGACTCGCGACGGACAGTGCGTGGTGGGCACGGAGCTTAACGCCACACATCATCGCCCGGTGTCTGAGGGAAAGGTACGCGGTGTCTGCCAGCCGCTGCATCTTGGGCGGCAAAATCAGAGCTGGGAAATCGTTGTTTTCGATGAACAGGGGCGGCGTTGCTGCACTTGTCGGCTGGGTACGGCGGTGATCGGCTAAATTGGATTAATATGCCTGATGCGCTTCGCTTATCAGGCCCACGATTCGCGAGAATTTGTTGGCCTGGTAAGTGAAAGCTCTACCCGGAAAAATATGTGCAGAGGGTGAGACTATTGGTTCTGTAGCCATTCCTGATAGCGTCTGGATATGAAACTCGCTGCGATTTTATAGTTTTCCCATGTGTCTTTTACATGGAATTCGCTGGGAAGATCTTTGACAAGATGGGTGCAGTAGTCTTCGAGATAATCGCCTGTATCAAAATCAAAATAATGTTTAGTAAAGGCGTTTCCTTGGGTCGAAAGTTCTTCATCGGTCAAAGTACCATCGAATTCTTCAAAAAGCTGAGGGGCTGTTATTTCTCTGCGCGTAAAGAGGGCAAGAGATTCAGCGAGATCTTCCTTAAACTCCTCGTCCAACAAGTTATTATCAATCAACCAACCTAAATAAAAACCAGTATGGATGTATGCCTGGCTGAGCGGTAAACCTTCTTCTATAACCGAGTCAAAATGGTATTTCGCTTTGTCATAGCTCATGGGAGGACTCCTTATCATATAACGAAATAGCCATGCTATCGTATAGTTGCGTTGCATAACATTGACGCGGAATACTATAGATTTCGGCTATGCATTTTCGCATATAAGTAGTGTTACTAATCTGGTGAGTCAACCCTCTCAATTGTCCGTAATTGTATACGTCTTTTCGCGACTAAAGTGATCTCGTTAACAATGTGATGTAAATATGAGGTGTTTTTGTTGTACGCATTGGTTTCTTGGTTGTTAAATAAAATCTGCTGATATAGAAACAAAATGTAACATCTCTATGGACACGCACACGGATAACAACTATGAACAAATCAGGGAAATACCTCGTCTGGACAGTGCTCTCTGTAATGGGAGCATTTGCTCTGGGATACATTGCTTTAAATCGTGGGGAACAGATCAACGCGCTGTGGATTGTGGTGGCGTCGGTCTGTATCTATCTGATCGCTTACCGTTTTTATGGTCTTTATATCGCCAAAAATGTATTGGCGGTTGACCCGACGCGTATGACGCCAGCGGTGCGCCATAACGACGGGCTGGACTATGTGCCGACGGACAAGAAAGTGCTGTTCGGTCACCATTTTGCGGCCATTGCCGGAGCAGGCCCGTTGGTGGGGCCGGTACTGGCAGCGCAAATGGGCTACCTACCGGGGATGATCTGGCTACTTGCCGGGGTGGTTCTCGCCGGTGCGGTGCAGGATTTCATGGTGCTGTTTGTTTCCACGCGCCGTGACGGTCGCTCGCTGGGCGAGCTGGTTAAAGAAGAGATGGGGCCAACCGCCGGGGTGATTGCGCTGGTGGCCTGCTTTATGATCATGGTCATTATCCTTGCAGTACTGGCGATGATCGTGGTGAAAGCCCTGACTCATAGCCCGTGGGGAACGTATACCGTTGCGTTCACCATTCCGCTGGCGCTGTTCATGGGGATTTACCTGCGCTATCTGCGTCCGGGCCGCATTGGGGAAGTGTCGGTGATTGGCCTGGTATTCCTTATTTTCGCCATTATCTCTGGCGGCTGGGTGGCAGAAAGCCCGACCTGGGCACCGTACTTTGACTTTACCGGCGTGCAACTGACCTGGATGCTGGTGGGTTACGGTTTTGTGGCGGCGGTTCTGCCGGTGTGGTTGCTGCTGGCTCCGCGTGACTACCTCTCTACCTTCCTGAAAATCGGGACTATCGTCGGTCTGGCGGTGGGTATTTTGATTATGCGCCCAACGCTGACCATGCCTGCTTTGACCAAGTTTGTAGATGGCACTGGCCCGGTATGGACCGGTAATCTGTTCCCGTTTCTGTTTATTACTATCGCCTGTGGCGCGGTGTCTGGCTTCCATGCGCTGATCTCTTCCGGCACCACACCGAAGATGCTGGCGAACGAAGGTCAGGCGTGCTTTATCGGCTACGGTGGGATGTTGATGGAATCCTTCGTGGCGATTATGGCACTGGTTTCTGCCTGTATCATCGATCCGGGCGTGTACTTCGCGATGAACAGCCCGATGGCGGTGCTGGCTCCGGCGGGGACGGCGGATGTAGTGGCATCTGCTGCGCAGGTAGTGAGTAGCTGGGGCTTTAGCATTACGCCAGATACGTTAAATCAGATTGCCAGCGAAGTGGGTGAACAGTCGATCATTTCCCGTGCGGGCGGTGCGCCGACCCTGGCGGTGGGGATGGCCTACATTCTGCACGGCGCGCTGGGTGGCATGATGGATGTGGCGTTCTGGTATCACTTCGCCATTCTGTTTGAAGCACTGTTTATTCTGACGGCGGTGGATGCGGGTACGCGTGCTGCGCGCTTTATGTTGCAGGATCTGCTGGGCGTGGTTTCTCCGGGCCTGAAACGGACCGATTCACTGCCTGCTAACCTGCTGGCAACGGCGCTGTGCGTGCTGGCTTGGGGTTACTTTCTGCATCAGGGCGTGGTCGATCCGCTGGGCGGTATTAACACTCTGTGGCCACTGTTTGGTATTGCCAACCAGATGCTGGCAGGGATGGCGCTGATGCTTTGTGCTGTGGTGCTGTTCAAAATGAAACGTCAACGTTACGCCTGGGTGGCGCTGGTACCAACGGCCTGGCTGCTGATTTGTACCCTGACCGCAGGCTGGCAGAAAGCGTTTAGCCCGGATGCGAAAGTCGGTTTCCTGGCGATTGCTAACAAGTTCCAGGCAATGATCGACAGCGGCAATATTCCGTCGCAGTATACTGAGTCACAACTGGCGCAACTGGTGTTCAACAACCGTCTGGATGCCGGATTAACCATCTTCTTTATGGTGGTTGTGGTGGTTCTGGCGCTGTTCTCGATTAAGACGGCGCTGGCAGCATTGAAAGAGCCGAAGCCAACGGCGAAAGAAACGCCGTATGAGCCAATGCCGGAAAATGTCGAGGAGATCGTGGCGCAGGCGAAAGGCGCGCACTAAAGTCAGAGTGAGGGGGGATGTTGGCATAGTGCCGAGGGTTCCCCCTCACCCTAACCCTCTCCCCGGTGGGGCGAGGGGACTGACCGAGCGCGTTGATAGCTATTAATGCACTCTCTCAGCAACCTGATTACCGGAGGTATTGATGTTTGATTCACTGGCAAAAGCCGGAAAATATTTAGGTCAGGCAGCGAAGCTGATGATTGGTATGCCCGATTACGACAACTATGTCGAACATATGCGGGTTAACCATCCCGATCAAACGCCGATGACCTACGAGGAGTTTTTCCGGGAGCGGCAGGACGCGCGCTACGGTGGAAAAGGCGGCGCGCGCTGCTGCTAAATTTGTACGTCAGGCTTTAAACGATTCCACTTTTTCGAACGCTGCACGCAAGGTATCTGGTGTCAGCGTGACTGGCAGATAATGAATGGATTCCACCGGACGTAGGGTGTGGGCAATCATTTTGTCGATCTCCACCTGATTATTGATATCCACTTCCAGCTCCGCCAGCGTAGTCGGCAGATGAAAACGCTGATACGCCCCGGTTAATTGCGCCAGCACATCATCCTGACCCAGCAAGGCGCTTTGCACCAGAATTCCGTAGGCGACTTTGGTGCCGTGGAGAAACTTCTCGGTTTGTGGCAGTACAGTCAGACCGTTATGCACGGCATGGGCCGCCGCCACACGCGTAAAACGATCGCCCAGACCACCGACCATTCCGCCTCCGGCGATAATCGCATCGACCACATCGCAAAATGATCGCGTTAACTGCTGATTTTGCTGATCGGCAAGCGCCTGTTCGCTACTGTTTAACAAGACGTCGCGAATGACCTGCGCATTATTGATTCCCAGCCGCACGGTTAGTGGCAACGTTTCTGGCTGAGGAGCCAGCACCACCGCTTCATACCATTTCGCCAGCGTGTCACCGATTCCCGCCAGCAGATATTCTTGCGGCGCATTGAGGATAATCTCCGGTTCCACCAGCACCATAAAATTGGCGTCGTCGAAAATCTCATAATGTAGCGCCTGTCCGGCATCGTTATACCAGACGGAGAGCGGTGTCCAGGCAGCGCAAGTAGCGGCAATCGTTGGAACGGCAACAAACGGCAGACCGAGACGGCGGGCGAGGGCTTTCGCGGTGTCGAGCAGTGCGCCGCCGCCGACGCCAATCACCACGCTGCGATCGTCACCGGACTCAGCCGCCAGTTGTTGCACATTGCTTTCACTGCAATGACCGCGAAACAAAATATGCTTTGCTCCTGGCAGTTCAAACGCCGATGGAAGTTTGGTTTGCGCCGCGGCAAGTGCACGTTCACCGTAGATCCACACTGCGCGAGAAAGCTGTTCATCAGTGAAAAAATCGTGCAGGTGATTGAAACTTCCGGGATGTGAAAAGTAGTTAGCCGGGCCGACGACGACGCGGATAGGATTGTGAGGCATGTTGTGTTGTCCTTATTGTTTTATTTAGACATCTAAACGTCTTGATTGCCAAATACTAGCATCGTGTTATAGTGGCTTCAACACGCAACTTTGTCAGGCACAATAAAAATGACAAATAACCCTCTGATTCCACAAAGCAAACTTCCACAACTTGGCACCACTATTTTCACCCAGATGAGCGCACTGGCGCAGCAACACCAGGCGATTAACCTGTCGCAAGGCTTTCCTGATTTTGATGGTCCGCGCTATTTGCAGGAACGGCTGGCGTACCACGTTGCCCACGGAGCAAACCAATACGCGCCTATGACTGGCGTGCAGGCCTTGCGCGAGGCGATTGCTCAGAAAACGGAACGGCTGTATGGCTATCAACCGGATGCCGATAGTGATATCACCGTAACGGCAGGGGCGACGGAAGCGTTATATGCAGCGATTACCGCATTGGTGCGCAATGGTGATGAAGTGATCTGCTTTGATCCCAGCTATGACAGTTACGCGCCCGCCATCGCGCTTTCGGGGGGAATAGTGAAACGTATTGCACTGCAACCACCGCATTTTCGCGTGGACTGGCAGGAATTTGCCGCATTGTTAAGCGAGCGCACCCGACTGGTGATCCTTAACACCCCGCATAACCCCAGTGCTACTGTCTGGCAGCAGACTGATTTTTCCGCTTTGTGGCAGGCAATTGCCGGGCACGAGATTTTTGTCATTAGCGATGAAGTTTACGAGCATATCAACTTTTCACAGCAGGGCCATGCCAGTGTGCTGGCGCATCCGCAACTGCGTGAGCGGGCGGTGGCGGTGTCATCGTTTGGCAAGACCTATCATATGACCGGCTGGAAAGTGGGCTATTGCGTTGCGCCTGCGCCCATCAGCGCCGAGATCCGCAAAGTGCATCAGTATCTGACTTTTTCGGTGAATACCCCGGCGCAGCTGGCCCTTGCCGATATGCTGCGAGCAGAACCTGAACACTACCTTGCGTTACCGGACTTTTATCGCCAGAAGCGCGATATTCTGGTGAACGCCTTAAGTGAGAGTCGGCTGGAGATTTTACCGTGCGAAGGCACTTACTTTTTGCTGGTGGATTACAGCGCGGTTTCTTCGCTGGATGACGTTGAGTTTTGCCAGTGGCTGACGCGGGAGCATGGCGTGGCGGCGATCCCGCTGTCGGTATTTTGCGCCGATCCCTTCCCCCATAAGCTCATTCGTCTCTGTTTTGCCAAGAAGGAATCGACGTTGCTGGCGGCAGCTGAACGCCTGCGCCAGCTGTAATTATTTTACTGTCCAGGCGCGGGAATATTGACGGTCAGCAAATAACTCTTGCAGGCCGTTAATTTGTTTCAGGCGCAACACTTCGTCGCTGTCCATACCCAGCTCTTTGCCGATTTTATTGTCGTCCCATCCTAACTGGCTGAGTTCACGAACGATTTCTGACATGGCTGTAATTTGGTGGCGTCCACGAGCGCGGTTATGACGAATAGTCGCGGCGATGCGTTCGTTACGTGTTCCTTCCAGACAGGTGACCGGTAAATATCCTTTTAATCGCATTTTTAACGTGTTAGAGCCTTTACCAATTTCATGACGGTGAAAGCCATCCACGATTTCCAGAGCATTTTTATCTGTGTGCGTGACCACAATAGGTTGGGTAAAACCATCTATCTCAATGGATTTTTGTAACAGTTTTTTCTCGGGCGGTGCCACATTGTTTGGGTTGTAATCATTTGGCATAAGTTGGCTGTTTTTAACCCACAGAACACAATCTACTGGCTCTTCACGAAAGGGGCTAACCTGATGGATCGCCAGGCGGATTTCGTTAATCGCTTTGATGCGATCGTCTTCCGACAAGCTGGCGAGAAATTGGGTTAAATCCTGCGTTAATTGTTGTTGCATAGTATTCCCCACTCCTGACGTTTTACTTTTATCCGTTCGTTATAACGCTGATAATTCTTCGCTTTGGTTGGGCTAAATGATAATGCCCGACACCAGTAATCGTTATTCAGTAACACCTTGCAAATTCGCCGCCAGGAGGGGATATCTTTCGCGCCAATGTCCCCGTGCTGGGTCTGTGGCACCTCGACACCTTTTTTCTGATACCAATGCAAGTAAATGGCAATTTTGTTGCGGTAATGCTCAGCCGTTTTCTCCGGCATGCTATCAAGCAGCAATAATGCATACTCTTGCCAGTCTAAATGCTCTGGTTTGAGGATTTTCCGATGACCATAAAAATGATTGTCATGTCCGGCGTAAATGCCGCCACTTTTTACCCCGCTAACTCGTGCGCACATAGCAGCCCAGCGATCTGGTTCGATAACGTGATAGAGCCATAATCCTTGCCGTTGCTCCGGGCCAAAAGGTTCGCAAATTCGCATATGACGTAGGGGGACGCCTGCCTGATACATGATATTATACAATGGGTTACATAGGGCTTTATGATTAGCATACCAGGTCCAGATATCAGCTACTTTCCAGTCGTAGATGGGGTAAATGTACCAGCTGTGACCGCCTGGTGCGGCTGTGGTCCAGGGCTTATCATCGGCAAAACGTTGTTTACTTAAACTGGCGATGGCGACAAAACGGTTGTAGGACTCATCCGCACGGATGCCGATCATCATCGCCGCCGGACGTTTTTGTGAAAACCATTCGGCAAACTCACGTACAAATTGTTCGAAGGTCATGCCTGGCTGGTAAAAGGAGAAAAAGTCAGGATCGGTTATCGCTTCTTGCGGGGGCTGACGCACCCATTCGACATCAGATTCCCAGCACTGCCATTCTGGTTGGTATTGTGAAAGGGAATTTTGCGTCTTGAGTGGGAGTGCTACCCAGTAAAACTCTTCAATAACGTCGGTATACAACTCGCGTAACGACTGTACATAGTCGATGGTACAAGAGAACTGTGCTTCCCAGTCGATAAACAAAACGCAGATTTTTTTTCCCAATTTTCTGGCAAGTTCGGCGGTAAGATGCAGCATTAATCCGGAATCTTTACCCCCCGAAAAAGAAACGCAAACACGGGGCAAGGTGTTAAGTGTCCAGGTAATACGTTCCTGTGCAGCTTCTAAAATATTCAGCGGAAGAGGGATTTTATAAATAGACATCTGAAAACGCTCTCTGAACGTTACTGGGTGACTCGTGAGATGAATCCGCTAATTATAGGGTAAACGAAGCAAGATAGAGCACATTATTTTATATTCACACAATGAATCAATTGATGCGTAATATAACATTTATCCGTGGTAATAAATCAGAAGCTATCATTTAAACGATCTATGAATCGTGAGAAGACAAGGTTGTTCAACGAAGCCTTGTTATAGGAAATATAAAGTTTAACCGTAGGAAGTGGTCGTTCCAGTTTTATCTCTTGTAACTTCAAAAAATCACGATGTAAATCGTACAGTTCGGTGGGCACAATGCCCAATAAGTCAGTAACAGAAATACTATTAATTATCGTCAACAAAGAAGAACTGCGAAATGAAACTTTACGGTTCATAAAACGTTCATCTATGTCCATTTGAATTTCGTCAATCCCTGCTGATTTAGATATCAACAAGGTGAATTCTTCGGCGATAATTTGTTCATAGTTACTGGTATCGGTAATACGAGGATGTTTGTTGCTACATATAAGAGAATTGCGAATAGTATGTACCGGCATGCAGATGACAGAGCGGCTAATTACTGGTTGCAGTGTAATTGCCAGGTCAGCTTTGCGTTGAACTAACAATTCTTCAGCGTTTTCAGCTGAAAGCAGTATGTCATGGCATTCTATATCGATTGAAGTATCTTGTCTTAGACAGCGGATTAGCATGTTGTTATTACTACAAGAAATAAGCTGAGGACCGTAGATAATAAAATTTTTCTTCAGCTCAGACTTATTAACGATATTGATCGTTTGTTCAAGGCCTCGGAGATTTTTCTCAAGATGGTGATGCAGATTTAACCCTGTTGTAGTCGGCGCGATACCTTTCCCTGAGCGGATGAATAACGGGTCATTAAATTGCGCGCGTAAACGTTGTAATGACTGACTAACGGCAGATGGCGTTATATATAATGATTCTGCTGCTTTGCTAATGCTGAGGTGTTGATAAATGCACTCAAATATGACCAGTAAATTGAGGTCGAATTTTTTTAAATCATAAAGATTAGCCATAACATACTCCGTTATATTATCTTGTCCATAAATCATTCTTGTAATCAATGATTCTACTGTTTTATTTATATTTGTTATGTTTTATTACTTAACTCTGGATTAAGTTTTTCTAAAGTAACACAGTTGTCTGGAGGGGAAGAAGCAATTCATGCGTTTTTAGAATGGTTGAAAAGCAAGGATGTATTTCAACCACCCATGAATTATCTTCTATTTATTTTCCATAATGATATTAAGCGTTTTCTGATCGGGCAACCCCACGGCCTGTTGCAGCGTATTTTCCTTACTCATGTAATAGATAGCCGGTGTGACATTTGCCCCCAGATCGTCCATGAGTTTCTCGTTGTCGCTTAACACTTTCATTTGCTCTGTACTTACGTTTGTAGGCACATTTAGCTTAAGTTTGCCGCCAGAGGCTTCATATTCTTGCCAGGTTTTTGAGGGATCTTTAGAGGCCAGAATTGCCGCGGCTGTCGCCGGACTTTCTGGTTTGATAACCCCAACCAACAATGTTCTCAACTGTACTTTGCCAGAATCAACCCACGGGCGCGCCTGCTGCCAGAACTGTTTACAATATGGGCAGAACGGATCGGCGAAAACGTAGACTATGACTGGCGCGTCTTTTTTACCGTCGAGGAGCCAGTGCGATTGTTCCATCCGTTGCCACATTTCGCGTCCGGCTGGCGCATAAATTTCTTTTTCGATAAGCATGTTACTCAGGTTTTCACCTTTCTCGTTGTACATGTAACCAGAGATAGCGTGCTTACCATCTGGAGTCAGGTAGATGGTGACGCCCATATCCTGATACTTGCCGAGATAACCTTTCATTCCGCCGGGGGCATCGAACGTTTTGATGATCTTAATGCCCTGTTTTTCAATCGCTTTTACCGGAGCAGGAAGTTCCTCTGCAAAGGCGATTGCAGGAAGCAGAGCCAGTAAAAGTATCTTTTTTAACATTAATTTGTCCTTTTCAGTCAGTGCAAAAGTCGGGTAAAAGGCATAACCTATCACTGTCATAGGTAAGAGCTTAGATCAGGTGATTGCCCTTTGTTTATGAGGGTGTTGTAATCCATGACGTTGTTGCATTTGTAAGGGCAACACCTCAGCCTGCAGGCAGGCGCTGAAGATACCAAAGGGTAGTTCAGATTACACGGTCACCTGGAAAGGGGGCCATTTTACTTTTTATCGCCGCTGGCGGTGCAAAGTTCACAAAGTTGTCTTACGAAGGTTGTAAGGTAAAACTTATCGATTTGATAATGGAAACGCATTAGCCGAATCGGCAAAAATTGGTTACCTTACATCTCATCGAAAACACGGAGGAAGTATAGATGTCCTTGATTAACACCAAAATTAAACCTTTTAAAAACCAGGCATTCAAAAACGGCGAATTCATCGAAATCACCGAAAAAGATACCGAAGGCCGCTGGAGCGTCTTCTTCTTCTACCCGGCTGACTTTACTTTCGTATGCCCGACCGAACTGGGTGACGTTGCTGACCACTACGAAGAACTGCAGAAACTGGGCGTAGACGTATACGCAGTATCTACCGATACTCATTTCACCCACAAAGCATGGCACAGCAGCTCTGAAACTATCGCTAAAATCAAATATGCGATGATCGGCGACCCGACTGGCGCCCTGACCCGTAACTTCGACAACATGCGTGAAGATGAAGGTCTGGCTGATCGTGCAACCTTCGTTGTTGACCCGCAGGGTATCATCCAGGCAATCGAAGTTACCGCTGAAGGCATTGGCCGTGATGCGTCTGACCTGCTGCGTAAAATCAAAGCAGCACAGTACGTGGCTTCTCACCCAGGTGAAGTTTGCCCGGCTAAATGGAAAGAAGGTGAAGCAACTCTGGCTCCATCCCTGGACCTGGTTGGTAAAATCTAAATTTCCTTCGTCTTTCGCGCTACCAACTCCGGCGCGAAATACTTCGGAAATTCACCTAATTCTTCGGGTGCTGCGGCACCCGATTTTCTTCCCCGCACCATGATGCAAGCTGCATCCAGGTAGCCGCAGAGGCCGCTTGCATGATGATGTTTAAAGCCCAGGAGATAAACATGCTCGACACAAATATGAAAACTCAACTCAAGGCTTACCTTGAGAAATTGACCAAGCCTGTTGAGTTAATTGCCACGCTGGATGACAGCGCTAAATCGGCAGAAATCAAGGAACTGTTGGCTGAAATCGCAGAACTGTCAGACAAAGTCACCTTTAAAGAAGATAACAGCTTGCCGGTGCGTAAGCCGTCTTTCCTGATCACTAACCCAGGTTCCAACCAGGGGCCACGTTTTGCAGGTTCCCCGCTGGGCCACGAGTTTACCTCGCTGGTACTGGCGTTGTTGTGGACCGGTGGTCATCCGTCGAAAGAAGCGCAGTCTCTGCTGGAGCAGATTCGCCATATTGACGGTGATTTTGAATTCGAAACCTATTACTCGCTCTCTTGCCACAACTGCCCGGACGTGGTGCAGGCGCTGAACCTGATGAGCGTACTGAACCCGCGCATCAAGCATACGGCAATTGACGGCGGCACCTTCCAGAACGAAATCACCGATCGCAACGTGATGGGCGTTCCGGCAGTGTTCGTAAACGGGAAAGAGTTTGGTCAGGGCCGCATGACTATTTCCGAAATCGTCGCCAAAATCGATACTGGCGCGGAAAAACGTGCGGCAGAAGAGCTGAACAAGCGTGATGCTTATGACGTATTAATCGTCGGTTCCGGCCCGGCGGGTGCAGCGGCAGCAATTTACTCCGCACGTAAAGGTATTCGTACTGGTCTGATGGGCGAACGTTTTGGTGGTCAGATCCTCGATACCGTTGATATCGAAAACTACATTTCTGTACCGAAGACTGAAGGGCAGAAGCTGGCAGGGGCGCTGAAAGTTCACGTTGATGAATACGACGTTGATGTGATCGACAGCCAGAGCGCGAGCAAACTGATCCCGGCAGCGGTTGAAGGCGGCCTGCATCAGATTGAAACAGCTTCTGGCGCGGTACTGAAAGCACGCAGTATTATCGTGGCGACCGGTGCAAAATGGCGTAACATGAACGTTCCGGGCGAAGATCAATATCGCACCAAAGGCGTGACCTACTGCCCGCACTGCGACGGCCCGCTGTTTAAAGGCAAACGCGTAGCGGTCATCGGCGGCGGTAACTCCGGCGTGGAAGCGGCAATCGACCTGGCGGGTATCGTTGAGCACGTAACTCTGCTGGAATTTGCGCCAGAAATGAAAGCCGACCAGGTTCTGCAGGACAAACTGCGCAGCCTGAAAAACGTCGACATTATTCTGAATGCGCAAACCACGGAAGTGAAAGGCGACGGCAGCAAAGTTGTTGGTCTGGAATATCGAGATCGTGTCAGCGGCGATATTCACAACATCGAACTGGCCGGTATTTTCGTCCAGATTGGTCTGCTGCCGAACACCAACTGGCTCGAAGGCGCAGTCGAACGTAACCGCATGGGCGAGATTATCATTGATGCGAAATGCGAAACCAACGTCAAAGGCGTGTTCGCAGCGGGTGACTGTACGACGGTTCCGTACAAGCAGATCATCATCGCCACTGGCGAAGGTGCCAAAGCCTCTCTGAGTGCTTTTGACTACCTGATTCGCACCAAAACAGCATAAGAAGAAGTAAGATTCACCTGCAATTGCTTAGCCGCCGGGGTCAAACCTGGCGGCTTTTTTATTGCAATAAAAAGCCCCGCCGGGATGGCTCCGGGCAGGGCGACATAAATACTTTTATCTATTAGCGAACGACCAGCACCGGCAGATTGGCGTGGCGGATCACACTGGAGGCGTTAGAACCTAACAGATGGGTCGAAATCGATGGGTTGCGCGAACCGATAACGACAACATCAGCCCCCAGTTCTTCTGCCAACTCATTGACTTCATCCCGCACGCTACCAAAACGGACATGTTGTTTAATGCGGGAAGGATCGATGGTGAAGTGGCTGACCATCGTTTGCAAACGTTCTTCTGCTTCATGTTGCAGATGCTCTTCAAAACGACGTACATCAGCGGCAAAACGGTGCAGGCTCAGGCTGGCTGACCCCGGTAGTACGTGAAGTAGATGAATAACTCCGTCATCCTGGGCGAGGAATTCAGCGTGGCGAACAGCTTTGTCGCTCAATTCCATTTCAAATACATCCACTGGCATAATGATTGTTTTGTACATAAGCATTCTCTCCTTGTTTTTGCATGTATACATAACAGCACATTATTGATTATGAATCTATGATTTGCGAGGCTGATTCGATCTGAATTTGCGATTGATCTGGAAAATAAATAAAACCAGGTACTACCAGCGTTGTTCAAGGTATAGCACTGCAGCAACAATAATAGCTGCTATGAATATATAAAACGCAGTGATACTGAGAGCTTCGCTCATATGGGGTTCCGCAGATGAATAACCAGTTCAGATTAGAATGCTGTGCTTAAGAGCAAAATGATAAATCTGGTTGATATTTGAGCGGAAAGAGGATGCGAGTGCATCCTCTGGGCAAAGCGAGTTGTCGCTTGTGCAGATGGGATTAAAGCAGGTAGTCGCCAGCAGCTTCTGGCTGGTATTCGAGTTCCAGCACTTCAAGGTGGGTTGCAACGCCGCCCGGAAGTTCCCAGTGAATGGAATCGCCAACGCGCAGCCCCAGCAGTGCGGCACCTACCGGAGCCATAACGGAAAGCTGAGTATTGCTGTCAGTCATTTTAGCCGGATACACCAGCGTGCGCACACGCACTTCGCCATCGCTAAGATTGCGGAATTTAACCCGGCTGTTCATTGTCACCACGTCGTGTGGCATCTCTTCTGGCGAACACATTTGGGCGCGATCCAACTCTGCGTTTAACGCGTCGGCGATTGGCAAACCAGCATAGGCAGGTTGCTCCAGCAGAATATCGATGCGTTCGGCATCCAGGTCGTTAATGATGATAGTTGGTCTGGACATTTTTACTCCATGTCGTCGGTACTGCGAGTGTCGCAGATAAACATACCCAAAAGAAAACCCTCACCGTCAGGCGGCGAGGGTTTAACTCACATGATGATACTGACTGTTGCTCACTCTTTGAAGTGATTTGCGTCACATTCAGGGAATTCCTCAATGCAGCGCATTATGTATAAATCTTAATCGTCATAGTTTATGGAAGACGAATTAGCGTCTTTTGTAAATCAGAGGATTAATAACCTGCTTTATCAATCACAAAGGTTTTGCCACAGTTGCCTGGGTGTGGTTGTGGCAAGAATGAGTTTGCAGAAAGCGGAGCGTTGATGGCGTCAGCTTTGATCGAGATCTGAATTTCAGTCAAATACGCAGGGTTACCCTGACACGTTAGCTTAATTGCTTTCACGTTCTCTTTTCCCCAGCTTTTGGCAAAGGCGGCGTCAAAGTCACGGCGGCTCACTGTCTTACCGTAGTTATCCGCAAGGAATTTTCCGGCTTCGCTCTCTTTAATTTCTTGATTCAGGCGTACCATCGTGCCGAAGTATGCGTCTGGATCAAAACCAAAGCAGGCACCGTGTTTGGCATATTCGTAGCGTTCCAGGCAGGAACGTCCGCCAGCTCCTGGCATGACTTCACTTAGTTTAGCTGCCGTTTCCAGTGATAACCCAGTTTCCGGCGATGAACACATCCGGCTGGCGCGTGCTTCTGGCAGATTCGGGATTGGGCGAGTAGCGCAACCGAAGCGCATCCAGCGGCGTTCATCAACACCACGGGCAGCAACCGATTTAGGCAATCCTGGCCATAGACCATGTACGGTCAGAAAATCAGCTTTGTTGGTCGTTTCGGTTTGCAGGCGACATTCATCTCGTTCGTTACGATTTCGATCGTGTTGACTCTGGCAAAATCCGGTTTGCCAGGAGAGGGCCAGGACATAGCGATCAAAATCGCCATACTGTTTTGCCTGCAACGCCACGGCGTTGGCAGAAGAGAAGGGAAGCAGAGAAACCGCGAGCAACGCGGCGTTACGCCAGAATGCTTTCATAATGGGTGTGGAACTCATACATACACTGAATACTATCTATTAAATCATAAAAAAGCCCGCCAGGTGGGCTTACCTGGCGGGCGTGATGATTTATTCAGCGTTTGGCGAACGTATTAGTTCCACATGGCGAGAATCGGCCAGCCAACCAACAGCAACATAGAGATGTAAATCACCCCGAAGATTGCACCAAGTCGCCAGTAATCTTTTGATTTCACATAGCCGCAGCCATAAATAATCACCCCAGGACCGGTTGCATACGGCGTCAGACAGCCCATGATACCGATAGACAGCACCAGCAGGATACACAGTTGTTCCATTGGTACGCCCGGAATACCTTTACCGACGGCCAGAATAACCGGCAGCATGGTTGCGGTGTGCGCAGACAGGCTGGCAAACAGGTAGTGCGCAAAGTAGAACACCAGAACCAGTACAATCACCGTTGCGTTTGGTGAGAATCCTTCCAGGTGCGTACTCATGGTACCGGCGAACCAGTCAATAAAGCCAGAACGAGTCAGGCCATTAGCCATCACAACCAAAGTTGCCAGGTTGACCAGCGTGTTCCATGCGCTGTTATAGCGGGTAATGTCTTTCCACGGCACAACGTGCAGGGCCAGCATTAGCGAAACTGCCAGCAGACCTACCGCAGTAGCATTAATGACTTCACTGCCAAATACCCACAAACCTAAGCTGAGCAATACAAGGCCAATCAGCGTCCACTCTCTGCGTGTCAGCGCACCCATGGTTTTTAGTTCATCACCCGCCCAGGTTGCTACTTCTTCACTGTGTGTGATTTCCGGTTTGTAAAGCACGTAGGAAAGCCACGGCGCAATGATAAGTAAGATAACGCCAACCGGCAGGAAGCAGAGGAACCACTGCAACCAGCTAATCTGGATGCCGGCAATTTTGCTGACGAACTCCAGACCCAGCACGTTTGGTGCCGCACCGGTGACAAACATGGACGAACTCAGACTGGTACTAATGACCATCATCCACATCAAATAGCCGCCAATACGACGCGCGGACGGATCGTTCGGGAATGATTTAAACAGCGGCGGCAGGTTTTTAATGACCGGAAAAACCGTACCCCCGGTACGCGCGGTGTTGGACGGTGTAAACGGTGCCAGCAGAATGTCGATAATGACTATCGCATAACCTAACGTCAGCGTGCGTTTGCCCATGAATTTCACCAGGAAAAGGGCAATGCGACGACCTAACCCGGAAACTTCATACCCTAATGCAAAAATAAATGCGCCAAATACCAGCCATACCGTGGTGCTGGAAAAACCAGCCAGACCCCATTTCAGCGCCTGTTTTTGCGCATTAAACGCTGGGTCAGCTAATTCTTTGGCATCAAAGAGAAGATAATTACTGCCAATAACGCAAATAGTAACCGCAATAAAACTGATCGCTGTTGCCGGAATTGGCTCGAGGATCATGCCGACAATCATTGCCACAAACACAGCGAAGTAATGCCATGCCTGCGGTGGCATACCGTCGGGGACAGGGATAAGAAACATGACGCCCATCACCACCAGTGGGGCCAATAGTTTCCATATATTATCTTTTGCTAAAGACATACGGGTTCTCCGAAAATTAATATTTCCAAATTTATCAAGTGCTTAAATAATTAAATCTGTGCTAAAAACCAGGTAAGGATCAGCAGGTCGGCACTGCCGCCTGGACTGAGATTTCGTTCGATACACTCCCTGTCGAACTGCCGGAGATAATCGAGATCGGCGGGGGTTCGGATGCCCCCTTTTTGCAATAATGTTTGCGCCTTGCGCTGTAGCCAGCGCAGGCCCCCCTCGCCACCGCGCGATGCAACGTTGGTATCGCCGTTGATCGCCATCAGTAGGAGTAAGGTATCGAGCAATGCCAGTTCAGGATCTAACCCCTGATCCAGCAGAGTGAGGTAATGCGGCAGGGCGTGGTTGATCACCAGTGGATAACCCGCTTCGGCTTCACCGCGTGCGCCGGTAAGGCCTAGCTGCTGGTACAATCGTTGACCTGCCGTCAGTTGTGAATTATTGGTACGCAGTTCGCGATCGGTCAGGCCACGGCAGAAACTTGCCGCCGTCGCACAAATGGTTATTGGCGTTACCGACTGGTTGAGTTGAAGCAAACGGCCAATTGCCGCACACAGTAGCCCTAAAGAAAAAATGCTGCCTTTATGCGTGTTTACGCCCGCAGTGGCGCGGAACATATCACCTTCGCAAGCCATACCAATTGGGCGTAATCCGCTGAGTACTGCTTCGGGGGCCATTTCAGCACTACAGGCACCAAATTCAATGAAACGGGGTAACCAGCCCTGAATCGCCAGCGCGCTGCGGTGAAAATCTTCCAGCGCCATATCTTTGTGCGCACCGCAGTTAATCCGATCCACGAGGCCTGGTTTCGGTGACAGATTGACTTCAGTCAGCATGGCGCGCCAGCCCAGCAGGGCGTACTCATCGATTAATGACGTCGCAAGCTTTGTGGTTTTAGTTGACGTTGCAGGCATCGACATCGTTCAGCAGCGCCTCCATGCGGTTGAGTAAATCGGTCAGTTGATGGGTTTTTCCACGCGCGCAAACAGCTGCGCTTTGCTCGCACAACAGGCAGCGGCGAGGCGGCAGTGAATAGTCGCGGCGGGAGAGAATTTCGCCTTCGGGTGTCAGGACATCGATATCCCATAACCGCCCGAGAGGATGACTATGTTCAAGCTCAATGGTGGCGAGCTTGAGGTCGCGAGCCGGGGCGGCAATGCTCAACATGCCCTCCGGCCCGCTGGCGGAAACCAGTGCAGCCTGCTCCTGAATTTGCCAGCCCTGTTTTGCGGCTAAGGCACGCAAGGCTGTCACGCCATGATTAAAAATTCGGCGTGTGACCTCGCTGTCTTTAATCGGCCCAGGCGCAACCACGGTAAAGGAGACCAGTGGAACAGGATGGCGCTTGAGCCAGACGTGTTGCCGTGCTTGCCTTTCATCCCGGCTGACGAGCAGCTCGGGAATTGACACCGCATGGTGGCTGGCGAGTTCAGGAAGCAGGTGCATGGCTTATTCCTTCACCTGATGCACAACATCGATCACCGAGCCATCGCGGTAACGCACAACGGCAACGACGCGGTCGGTGAATTCAATCGGCTGTGGTTCACCGGTCAGCAGACGCGCACGTTCACGCAGCCACTCAATAGAAACCACTTTGATCCCCGCTTCCTGCAGACGTTCTGCCAGTTCCGGACGTGCCGGGTTAACTGCGATACCGTGGTCTGTGACCAGAATATCGACACTGGAGCCCGGGGTGATGCAGGTCAGCACGTTATCCACCAGAGTCGGAATACGACCGCGTACCAGCGGTGCGACGATGATGGAAAGTGCAGAGGCAATCGCGGTATCGCAGTGACCACCGGAAGCACCACGCAGTACGCCGTCAGAGCCTGTCAGTACGTTTACGTTGAACTGGGTGTCAATTTCCAGCGCGCTCAGTACCACCACGTCGAGACGATCAACCGATGCGCCTTTCGAACCCCAGTTGGCGTACTGGTTGGCGCTGATTTCGATGTGATTCGGGTTACGAGCCAGTGATTGCGCAGCGTGGCTGTCAAAGCTCTGCACATCCAGCAGTTTGCGGATCAGACCTTTTTCGTGCAGATCAACCATCGTTGCGGTAATACCACCGAGGGCGAAGTCGGCGCGAATATCGCGGCTACGCATTTTGTCTTCCAGGAAACGGGTTACCGCCAGCGAAGCGCCGCCGGTGCCGGTCTGCATGGAGAAACCTTCTTTGAAGTAGCCAGAGTTAACAATCACATCCGCAGCGCTACGGGCAATAAGCAGTTCGCGCGGGTTAGTGGTCATACGGGTAGCACCAGCGCCGATTTTTGCAGCATCGCCAACGCGATCAACTTTGACGATCAGATCAACCTGATCTTGCTCAATGCTTGCCGGATTATGCGGATAAGGCAGCAGTTCTTCGGTAAGCATCACGACCTGTTTTGCGTTGTCGGCATCAACCATTGCATAGCCGAGGGAGCCGCAGCAGGCTTTACCGGTGTAGCCGTTGGCATTACCGAATTCATCACAGGACGGGACGCCGAGGAAAGCCACATCGATATTCAGTTCGCCGCTCTGTACCAGATGCACACGTCCGCCGTGAGAGTGGATTTGCACCGGTTCCGCCAGCAGACCACGGGAGATTTCTTCCGCCAGTGGACCGCGCAGGCCAGAGGTATAAATGCGGGTAACCACGCCCTGGCGAATGTGTTCTACCAGCGGCGCATGGCAATCACTCAGGGAGCTGGAGGCCAGAGTCAGGTTTTTAAAGCCCATCTTCGCGATGACGTCCATCACCATATTGACGGTCAGGTCACCGCCACGGAAAGCGTGATGGAAGGAAACCGTCATGCCGTCCTGTAAACCAGAGCGACGAATCGCTTCTTCCAGGTTGGCGCACAGTTTGCGATCGCGCGCTTTTTCAGCCTGGTAGGTTTGCTTTGGCGAGTTCTGGAAAGCGGCAAGATCGCATTCAGCGCGACGATTCCAGGCCGCTACCCGTTCTTGTCGTTGAGATTGTTCAATTTTCTGCGTCATTTTGATTGCCTTATTCTTCGCGGATGCCGGAAAGTTCTGCACGGGAGAGCACCAGACGGGCGCGATCAATAACCGGACCGTCCACCATCTTGCCGTTCAGGGAAACCACGCCGAGGCCTTCGCGAGCGGCGGCTTCAGCGGCTTCTACGACGCGGCGGGCGTGATCCACTTCTTTCTGGGTCGGTGCGTAGAGGTTGTGCAGCAGATCAATCTGACGCGGGTTGATCAGCGATTTGCCGTCAAAGCCCAGCTGTTTGATGTGGGCGGCTTCTTGCAGGAATCCGGCTTCGTTGTTTGCGTCAGAATAGACGGTATCGAACGCCTGAATACCCGCAGATCGCGCGGCCTGCAAAATGGAGCAGCGAGCGAACAGCAGTTCAGTTCCTTCCGGGGAGCGTTCTGTACGCAGGTTGCGCACATAGTCTTCTGCACCGAGGGCGATACCGATCAAACGCTCGGAAGCGTGAGCGATTTCCACTGCGCGGGTAATGCCCAGCGGAGATTCAATCGCCGCCAGCAAGCCGGTACTGCCGGGTTCACGACCACAGGCTTTTTCGATACGCAGGATCTCTTTTTCGATATCCAGAACATCCTGAGCGGTATCGGTTTTCGGCAGACGCACAACGTCCGCACCACCGCGAACGACGGCTTCCAGGTCGTTGACACCCCATTCGGAATCCAGCGCGTTTACACGCACAATGGTTTCAATATCGCGATACAGCGGATGTTGCAGCGCGTGGTAAACCATGCGGCGGGCGGTGTCTTTTTCACGCAATGCTACGGAGTCTTCGAGGTCAAACATCAGGGCATCAGCCGGGTAGATGAATGAGTTGCTGACCATCGCGGCATTGGCACCAGGCACAAACAACATGCTGCGGCGGGTGCGAGTTTTACGTTGTTGCAGCGAAGCGGAAATCATTGGCAATCCTCCCATGGCAGAGCCGGGATACCGCTGGCGCGTGCCAGCAGGGCTTCCAGTCGTGCACGTAAAATGCAGTCCAGTGCGCCTTTGTCATCGACATTCAGCTGTACGCCGCGCACGTTGTAGCGGGCGAGAACGTCCAGAATGGTGGTGCGAATGGCATCACCAAACTGTTTTTCAACGCTGCTGTTGATTTGCAGGTCGATATCCTGCGTATCGAGTGGGGCGATGCGTATCATCACATCCCCAGACTCAAGGGTGCCTGCAACGGCGGGCTGGTTTATTTTCATTTTTCACCTGTTTCTCATGCGGGGGTCTTTTGACGAGCTGCCGCGTCCTGGCGGGAGTGCTCAAGCAGGTTCTGCAAATAATGCAGCGTGACTGCAGGGACCAGCGGCGCGATAGCCGTGAGATCGTTTTTCGCCAGCAGTTGACGTACCCGGGAAGCGGATATCGGCATCTCCTGGTAACGCAGCCGCTCAATTTCAACCAGTTCGATGGGCGGTGCGGAGATAGTCGGCGTTTCCAGCCAGTAGCGCATATCCTGGTTGTACTGGGCGGTAACGCGACAAAAGGGTTCAGTACCGACAAAGCGGTGAGTTACACCCAGCGCGGGAGCGAGGTACTGACGGAAAATCTTCAGATCAATTTCGGTGTAACAATGGTTAATGACGCTCTGTTCTTTAATGAAGTAGCAAGGGAACGTAGCGCGGGAGATGATGTATTCGGAGCCGCGATGCACAGTCAGGCGTGGAATATCGGCGGTGCCTTTTAACACCAGATCCAGCCGGTCTTCATAGGGAAAGCGTGAAGAATCTTCTTTAACTAAAAACAGATGCAACCAGTCGCACTGTGCTGCAGCCTGTTGAATCAGATAACGGTGACCATTCGTAAAGGGATTGGCGTTCATCACAATGCAGCCAATCTTGTTCCCTGGATGACGAAATTTTTTCAGCGATTCGGCATAGCGTTTCAGTCGCGTGGCGCTGTTTTCCATCAGCACCATCACGCCGGGTACACTGGTCAGCGTGGAAAAACCGCACTGGCGGAACAGCGCCTCGTATTCGGTTTTGGTATAAATAAACAGATGCGTGCTGTGCCGCTCATAGGCGAGGTTTATCAATTCAGTGGCTAATGTCAGCGCCAGTCCTTCACCGCGAACGGATTCACTGATAGCAACGCATTTAATAATATTTCCGGCAATTCCACCGCACGCGATAAGCTTTTCATCGCGGGTTACGGTAATAAATACTTCGACTGTGGTGTCAACGCTCAAATCATTTTCATGCAGGAATTGAGCGATTTCCGCCATTTTTTTATTTTCTGAACGTTTTACACGGGTGAAAATATCATTGCCGAACATAATAAATAGTATCCTGAAGGTGCATGTTGTTATCGATTTGCAACGAATGTTGTTCGATGTTGCAAACTGATAACCTTTTATTTTCACTTGGGAGAAAGGGGGGCGATCGAGGTATATCTTTTTCTCCTTTCGCTATACATCCTAAGGAGTATTGCAGCGTGAAATTTTGATTTATTTCACATAGAGTTAGTGGTTTTTTATTTATTTAATGGTTTTAAGTTTTTTAATTAATGTAATTACGAAATGACCCGCAGGTTTAAGTGATTTAATTGATTTAATGAATAAAATTTGCCACGATTATATTTAATATCTATGTATTTTGATTCAACATTTTAATTACATCCGTCAAAGAGGCTCGGGACAACCCGCAAGGAAAACAATGTTGCAGCTTAACGAGAATAAACAGTTTGCATTTTTCCAAAGACTGGCATTTCCGCTGCGTATCTTTTTGCTGATTCTGGTGTTCTCAATATTTGTCATTGCAGCCCTGGCGCAATATTTTACGGCCAGTTTTGAGGACTATTTAACGCTTCATGTGCGCGACATGGCAATGAATCAGGCAAAAATTATTGCTTCTAATGACAGTATCATCAGCGCAGTGAAAACGCGTGACTACAAGCGACTGGCGACCATCGCTAACAAATTACAAAGAGATACTGATTTCGATTATGTCGTGATTGGTGACCGGCACTCGATCCGCCTTTACCATCCTAATCCGGAGAAAATTGGTTATCCTATGCAATTCACCAAACCGGGCGCGCTGGAGAAAGGGGAGAGCTACTTTATCACCGGGAAAGGGTCAATTGGCATGGCGATGCGTGCCAAAACGCCAATCTTTGATGACGATGGAAAAGTCATCGGCGTGGTGTCGATTGGCTACCTGGTGAGTAAAATCGATAGCTGGCGGGCTGAGTTTTTATTACCGATGGCTGGCGTGTTTGTCGTGCTGTTAGGGATTCTGATGTTGCTGTCGTGGTTCCTGGCCGCGCATATCCGTCGGCAAATGATGGGCATGGAGCCAAAGCAAATCGCACGCGTGGTCCGTCAGCAAGAGGCGCTGTTTAGTTCGGTTTATGAAGGGCTGATTGCGGTGGATCCGCACGGTTACATTACCGCCATCAATCGTAACGCAAGAAAGATGCTGGGGCTGAGTTCCCCCGGACGGCAATGGTTGGGTAAACCCATTGCTGAAGTGGTCAGGCCCGCCGATTTCTTTACCGAACAGATTGATGAAAAACGTCAGGATGTGGTGGCGAACTTTAACGGTCTGAGCGTTATTGCCAACCGGGAAGCTATTCGTTCTGGTGATGATTTGCTGGGGGCCATTATCAGCTTTCGTAGTAAAGACGAAATATCCACCCTCAATGCACAACTGACGCAAATTAAACAATACGTCGAGAGCCTGCGCACATTGCGACACGAGCATCTCAATTGGATGTCGACGCTCAATGGTCTGTTGCAGATGAAAGAGTATGATCGCGTGTTGGCGATGGTGCAGGGGGAGTCTCAGGCCCAGCAACAGCTTATTGATAGCCTGCGCGAGGCGTTTGCCGATCGCCAGGTGGCGGGGCTGCTTTTTGGTAAAGTGCAGCGCGCCCGCGAACTGGGGCTAAAAATGGTCATCGTCCCCGGAAGTCAGCTTTCGCAACTGCCGCCAGGACTGGACAGCACCGAGTTTGCAGCCATTGTTGGCAATTTACTTGATAACGCCTTCGAAGCCAGCCTGCGTAGCGATGAAGGAAACAAGATCGTTGAATTATTCCTCAGCGATGAAGGCGATGATGTGGTGATTGAAGTCGCCGATCAGGGCTGCGGCGTTCCAGAGTCTCTACGAGACAAAATATTTGAGCAGGGTGTCAGTACGCGTGCTGACGAGCCCGGCGAACATGGCATTGGGTTGTACTTGATTGCCAGCTACGTAACGCGCTGCGGTGGTGTTATCACTCTCGAAGATAATGATCCCTGCGGTACCTTATTTTCAATCTATATTCCGAAAGTGAAACCTAATGACAGCTCCATTAACCCTATTGATCGTTGAGGACGAAACGCCGCTGGCAGAGATGCATGCGGAATATATTCGTCACATTCCCGGATTCAGTCAGATATTACTGGCGGGAAACCTGGCGCAGGCCCGAATGATGATCGAGCGTTTTAAGCCGGGGCTAATCTTGCTCGATAACTATCTTCCTGACGGTAGAGGGATTAATTTACTGCATGAACTGGTGCAGGCGCATTATCCCGGCGACGTGGTGTTTACCACTGCAGCCAGTGATATGGAAACGGTGTCTGAAGCCGTACGTTGTGGTGTATTTGATTATCTCATTAAGCCAATTGCCTATGAACGGCTGGGGCAAACGCTAACCCGTTTCCGCCAGCGTAAACATATGCTGGAAAGTATTGATAGCGCCAGCCAGAAGCAAATCGATGAGATGTTTAATGCCTATGCTCGCGGTGAACCCAAAGACGAACTGCCGACCGGCATTGACCCCTTGACGCTAAACGCGGTGCGAAAACTGTTTAAGGAGCCTGGTGTGCAACATACGGCAGAAACGGTGGCGCAGGCACTGACTATCAGCCGCACCACTGCCAGACGTTATCTTGAATATTGCGCCAGCCGCCATCTGATTATTGCTGAAATTGTTCACGGCAAAGTTGGCAGACCGCAACGCATATACCACAGTGGGTGACATGATAAAGCCGGAGGAAGCTTGCCTCCGGCATGACTATTTACTTGCCTGTTACCGCGGCTGCCGTTCCTGGCACCATCAGCTCTGTAGCAACGATAACAATCACCAGCCCAACAAGCACCGGCACCGAGGTGCGTTTTACAACTTCAAATGGTGAGATTTTCGCCATCCCGGCAACCGCAACGACTACGCCAGAAACGGGTGACAGGGTACGACCGAGGTTTGACGCCTGCAGCATTGGGATAGTCAAATACGCCGGGTTAATGCCGGAAGAGTGCGCCAGTTTCGGGATCATCTCAACAAACGCATAAAACGGCGCATTGCCTGAACCGGTCGTGACTGCTGCCAGCATTGTCAGGATCACCAATACCAGCATCAGGATGATACTCGCCGAACCAAACGAAGTGGCGATAGAAATCAGACTTTGAATAAAGCCGATGGTGCTAAGCCCCTGAGCGAATACCCCAGCGGCAACCAGCAGCATCACCACGTTAGCAAACGCATCTGCCATCCCGCGATAAGCCACTTCCAGGCCCGAGAACACTTTCTGAGTATTAAAGCTGCGAATGAACTCCAGAATGGAGGCAATCAGCATACAGATCACCAGAATTGTGATGATGTGTAATTGCGGACCCCATTTGCCGTCAAAAATCAGCACTCCGATGATCGGCGTGAACGGCAGAATGGCGTAAAACGCAGGGGCAGTGGTGGTGATTTCGCTGACATCTAACATTTCATGAGAGATGTGCTCTTTTTTATCCAGATAACGTTGCCAGAAAAAGTGGGCAATCGCCATGCTGATAATTGCAGCAATTGAGATAGGCAGCGTCGTTTTGAAGGCGAAGTCAATCAGCGACATTTCGGAAGCCTGCGCCGCCAGCACCACATCCCCTGAAGTCGGTGCGAGAATAATCGCCGCTGGAGAGGCACAAATTGCAGCTGCTGCGCCACGACTGATACCAACGTTTACCATCACCGGGAACAGGGTTGCCATCAGCAAAACACCCAGACCGGTTGCGGAAGAGACGGCTAACGACATCAGACAGGCGACAAAATAGGCGGCAATCATCAGCAGGTAAGGGGAGTTAATATACTGCAATGGTTTTGACGCCAGCTTGACCACCATATCATTCGCGCCGATATGGGTCATGTAAGCGGCAAAGCCACACAGCATCATAATCATCATGCCGAGGTCGCCGCCGCGGCTCATTAGCAATATTTTAACGTATTCAACGATATCCGTGGCGCTGTAGCCTGTTGAAGCCTGGCTGGACGGTAACACTTTGTGCCCCATAATGGCACTGATAATCAGCAATAACAGGCCACCGACAAATAACACGCCAGTGGCGGAATAGCCTTTAATGATGTAGCGAGCTACACCCACAATAACCACAACCCCAATAAGGAGTTCAATGAATGTCAGCATAATTTTTCCTGTCTCCAGGCCCCAAAGTAAATAATAAAAAATTCCTAAAACTTAAGGAAAAAATATGCCCAATAAATTGGCGGTGAATGCTGATTAAAATCAAGAAAAACTGCCATTAAGACATTGAAGTTGCTGTTTTTATACATAGATAACAAAACGCATATTTAGCGTTTGGCAATTATCACATAATAATGTGTGTAAATTGATGGTGGATTGATGCAAATTTGTTAATTGCAATGGTGTTGGCTGCGGTTGTGTGCTCAAAAAACAATCTGCAATGGGCGTGGGTTGACAATATATAATATATTCTTCATTAAGATGTTTTTTTGTATCTTATTAAAAAATAAGTTAATTTTTTCTTGGTTGCATTTTGTTATCAGAAACAACTTGCTTTTTCTTTTATGACTATTCCCATCGCAGAAAACGAAGTATCATCTTAAATCGATGCGCGGAAATATTTATCTTGAACAAGCGGAAATAAATAGATCAGCTATTCAGATTATTCTTCATGTTGGGGCTATTAAGGTTATGTTAATTGTAGCTTTGCTATGCTAATAGTAGATTTTTGATAAATGTTTTATGGTCGCAAATGAACGTGAGTAAATATGTCGCTATATTTTCCTTTGTTTTTATTCAGTTAATCAGCGTTGGTAAAGTTTTAGCTAACGCAGATGAGTGGATGACAACGTTTGGAGAAAATATTACACAAACCTGGCAACAGCCTGAACATTATGATTTATATATTCCTGCCATCACCTGGCATGCTCGTTTCGCTTACGACAAAGAAAAAACCGATCGCTATAACGAGCGACCGTGGGGTGGCGGTTTTGGTCAGTCGCGTTGGGATGAAAAAGGAAACTGGCATGGCCTGTATGCCATGGCATTTAAGGACTCGTGGAACAAATGGGAACCGATTGCCGGATACGGATGGGAAAGTACCTGGCGACCGCTGGCGGATGAAAATTTTCATTTAGGACTGGGATTCACCGCTGGCGTAACGGCACGCGATAACTGGAATTACATCCCTCTCCCGGTTCTACTGCCATTGGCCTCTGTGGGTTATGGTCCAGTGACTTTTCAGATGACCTACATTCCGGGTACCTATAACAATGGCAATGTGTACTTTGCCTGGATGCGCTTTCAGTTTTGAGACAAATGAAATTTTAGTAACTTCTTTAAAATCAATGAGTAAAATAATTAACATCAAAAATAACGCGACTTTTATCACTTTTTAGTAAAGTTGCACTGGACAAAGCGTACCACAATTGGTGTACTGGTAACCGACACAGCATTTGTGTCTATTTTTCATGTAAAGGTAATTTTGATGTCTAAGATTAAAGGTAACGTTAAGTGGTTTAATGAGTCCAAAGGATTCGGTTTCATTACTCCGGAAGACGGCAGCAAAGACGTGTTCGTACACTTCTCTGCAATCCAGACTAATGGTTTTAAAACTCTTGCTGAAGGTCAGCGCGTAGAGTTCGAAATCACTAACGGTGCCAAAGGCCCTTCTGCTGCAAACGTAATCGCTCTGTAAGATACGTCAGCAAGAATTCAAAACCCGCTTAATCAGCGGGTTTTTTTTGGTCTTTAGTGTGCGGTTGAGGCCGAAAACAGCCAGAAAGCCAGTGCGGTCATGGCAAAAGACCCCAGAAGGTTGACGAAAACGTTCAGTAATGCCCAGCCAAAGCGGCCCTCTTGTAACAAAAACACCACTTCTGCCGAAAATGTTGAGAAGGTTGTTAGACCGCCACAAAATCCGGTGGTGATTAATACTTTCCACACTGGATCAATGTTCGTCATCCTGCTAAACCAGGCGAATCCCATTCCTATGATGAATGCCCCAATCAGGTTTGCAGCCAGCGTCCCCAACGGAATCGCCTGATGCAGCGGGTTAAATCGCATACTTAACAGCCATCTCGCCACGCTTCCCGTACCACCGCCAATAAAAACTGCTAAAAGAAGTTGTAACACTGCAAAATCCTGCTATTTGATTTGTATGAGTGATAAGTGTAACGCCGAATAATCGCCGTTGGCGAATTTTACGACTCTGACAGGAGGAGGTGGCAATGCTGGTTGCCGCAGGACAGTTTGCTGTTACATCTGTGTGGGAAAAGAACGCTGAGATTTGTGCCTCGTTGATGGCGCAGGCGGCGGAAAACGACGTTTCGCTGTTTGTCCTGCCGGAAGCATTGTTGGCGCGTGATGATCATGATGCAGATCTATCGGTTAAATCAGCACAGCTGCTGGAAGGCGAATTCCTCGGACGTTTACGGCGAGAAAGTAAACGTAACATGATGACGACAATTCTGACGATTCATGTTCCTTCAACGCCGGGGCGCGCATGGAATATGCTGGTGGCGCTACAGGCAGGAAACATCGTCGCCCGTTATGCCAAACTGCATCTCTATGATGCATTTGCCATTCAGGAATCACGCCATGTTGATGCTGGTAATGAAATAGCTCCGTTACTGGAGGTGGAAGGGATGAAGGTCGGTCTGATGACCTGTTATGACTTACGCTTTCCAGAGCTGGCGCTGGCACAGGCATTACAGGGAGCTGAAATCCTGGTACTTCCTGCCGCCTGGGTTCGCGGGCCGCTCAAAGAGCATCACTGGTCAACGTTGCTTGCCGCTCGTGCGCTGGATACCACCTGTTATATGGTGGCGGCGGGGGAGTGCGGGAACAAAAATATCGGGCAAAGCCGGATTATAGATCCCTTTGGCGTCACCATTGCGGCAGCGTCAGAAATGCCTGCACTCATTATGGCGGAAGTGACGCCCGAACGTGTGCGTCAGGTCCGCGCGCAACTGCCCGTCTTAAACAACCGTCGCTTTGCGCCGCCGCAATTATTATGATGTTTTTTTACTCGGCGCTTGATTCACCTTGTTACAGATTGCTATTGTGTGCGCGCGTCGAATGACCGTTAATATTCTCTGGTTTTTAAGGCGCGTTCTGTTGCCGGTTATATGTCAAGAAGGTATCTATGGGTGAGATTAGTATTACCAAACTGCTGGTAGTTGCGGCGCTGGTCGTTCTGCTGTTTGGGACTAAGAAGTTACGTACGCTGGGCGGAGACCTTGGAGCGGCCATTAAAGGGTTCAAGAAGGCGATGAATGATGACGATGCTGCGGCGAAAAAAGGCGCAGACGTTGATCTTCAGGCTGAAAAGCTCTCTCATAAAGAGTGACGTGGCGAGCAGGACGCTCCCTCAATATCTTGTTCGATACAAAAAACCCGCTTCAAACAGCGGGTTTTTTATCAGACAGATGTAAGTAATTATTACAGGATTACTTAACTTCCATCCCTTTCGCCTGCAAATCGGCGTGGTAAGACGAGCGGACAAACGGACCGCATGCAGCATGGGTAAAGCCCATCGCCAGCGCTTCGGCTTTCATTTCGTCGAACTCATCCGGGCTAACGTAACGTTGAACCGGCAGGTGATGGCGGCTTGGCTGCAAATATTGCCCCAGCGTTAGCATCGTCACACCATGACGGCGCAGGTCGCGCATTACCTCAATAATTTCTTCATTGGTTTCACCCAGACCCACCATCAGACCAGACTTGGTCGGGATTTCCGGATGCGCTTCTTTAAAGCGTTCCAGCAGCTTCAGCGACCAGTTGTAATCTGCACCAGGCCGTACCTGACGGTAAATACGCGGTACGTTTTCCAGGTTATGGTTGAACACATCTGGTGGTGTGGCGGTCAGAATATCCAGAGCACGATCCATACGACCGCGGAAATCCGGCACCAGAGTTTCAATTTTGATTTGCGGGCTTTTTTCCCGAATGGCAGTAATGCAATCCGCAAAGTGCTGGGCACCGCCATCGCGCAGGTCATCACGGTCAACGGAGGTGATAACCACATAACGCAGCGCCATATCGGCAATGGTCTGCGCCAGTTTCACTGGTTCATTGGCATCCGGAGCTACCGGGCGACCGTGGGCAACGTCACAGAACGGACAACGGCGGGTACAAATAGCGCCGAGGATCATAAACGTTGCTGTGCCGTGGTTGAAGCATTCCGCCAGGTTAGGGCAGGAGGCTTCCTCGCAGACAGAATGCAGGCCATTTTTGCGCATTGCGGCTTTGATGCCCTGGATACGTGTAGAGTCCGCTGGAAGCTTGATTTTCATCCATTCTGGCTTGCGCAGCAGGGCTTTGCGCTCTGTTGCCACGTTTTTAACCGGGATAAGGGCCATCTTATCGGCATCGCGGTATTTAACACCGCGTTCCATCACAATGGGTTTACTCATAGCGTGCGTGTTCCAGTTGCGAATTACGAAGGAAAGCGTTTCAATTCAATAGATTGTTGTAATTATCAACTATTTTTGAATTAACGACTGGCAGTATATCATTGAAACGGACCTGAAAGCAGCCAAAGCGGTCGCGAAAATGTAAAATTGTTGTTGGATTGTGCCATTTTTTCGTTCTTCGCTGTGATCTGGCTGTAACAATACTTTTTCAAAATGCATTACGGATAACATCTATTACCCCGTGCAGGATGGGATCACGCAGGCTGAATTTGTTGTAGTGGATAGAGAAATCTACTTGCTCCTCATTTAAGGACGGAAAAGGCAGTTTTTCCAGCGGCCAGCAACGGCTAAACAGGTTATAAAAACGGCTGGGAATAATCGCTAACATGTCACTGTTGGCAACCAGTGCAGCGATTGTCAAAATGTTGTAGCTGGTGAAACTGATTTGCCGGTCCGGAAACATCTCTTGAACTCTCTGCCGCAGACCGCTGAAATTTTGCCCTTCCGGTAACAGGAGTATATGCGCAGCGTTGTCAATAGTCTCTCTGTCATCTTCTAAAGAGAGTAGCGGATTTCCCTCGCGGCAAATTAACACCATATTGTCGGTGAACAGAACATGATGTTGCACCGTACGATTGGTGCAAAACATGTTATCGATGATGAGATCGGTTTGAAACTGACTGAGTTGGTTTTCCGCGTCGCTGATGGGGGGGTTGCGCAGTAAAAGCTGCGGATAGTGAGATTTAATCGCCCGATAGATGACAGGAAGGACCAGGGCTCCGACCGAGGGGGTGGTCGCGATAGTTATCGTTCGTTGCTTATCATAGGTTCCTTCGATATCCAGCGCGCCGAGAATGGATTCAAGGCCCTGACTGATATACTCATGCAAATGCATTGCAAATGCAGTAGGAGTGACGCCCTGGCCTTTGCGAATAAACAATGGGTCAGGGAATATAACGCGCAGTTTCTGAATAGACTGACTGATTGCCGAGGGTGTCAGATTAAGCACTTTCGCTGCATTAACGATCCCTTTATGCACATACACAGCTTCAAAAATAGTCAGAAGGTTAAGATCAATATTTCGTAAGGTTGTAAATATTTGTGGTTTACCTTCTGACGACTTTCTGCTTAAACAGGGTTCAATTTGATTATTACTATCCACGCACTTACTCCAATTTTATTCATGGAAAAATAATATTTAAAAAAATTACAATAATCTTATATCTAATTTGAATGGAACGATTTTGCTCACCATAGTCAACTATTTCAATAAGTTAATCAATGGGGTGAGTTACGGAGCGAAGCATTGCATCGCATTTCTGCAAGTGATAAAGAAAATATACAAACGCGAAGGAGAAGTAAAGCATTAGCAGGTATTATGAGTAATGACCCAGTGTAAATTGGGCCATTGATGTATGTAATTAAGCGGTAATATATTCGAAGTCGGGATTGTTTAGTAGCACTAAAATATTTTCTAGCAAACGCGGTGCAATATTATTAGTTGTCGCTTCGGGTTTCCATTGTGATATTTTAGCCATTTCCATTCCGGCATACCCACAAGGATTAATACGTAAAAATGGCGAAAGATCCATATTGACGTTTAATGCCAGACCGTGGAATGAACAACCGCGCCGAATACGTAAACCAAGTGAGCAAATTTTCTTTTCCCCGACATAGACACCAGGCGCGTCAGCCCGAGGATGTGCTTCTATACCCAGTTCAGCCAGGGTATTCACCACTGTTTGCTCGAGCAAGGTCACCAGTTCACGCACACCGAGTTTACGGCGTTTCAGGTTAAGCAACACATACATCACCTGTTGCCCCGGCCCGTGATAAGTCACCTGCCCACCGCGATCGCTTTGGATCACCGGAATATCGCCCGGCATTAAAATGTGCTCCGCTTTTCCTGCCTGCCCTTGGGTGAATACCGGATAGTGCTCGACCAGCCAGATTTCATCAAGAGTACTTTCATCGCGGGTATCGGTGAATTCATGCATAGCCTGGGAGATTGGCTCGTAAGGCTGAAGACCGAGCTGGCGGACAAGAATTTTATCCTGATACAAAACGGCATCTCCGTGGAGAATGAGTAAAAGTGGGGGAAAAGTATATCACAGCGAGGAGAGGGGAGTTACCCGACCAGGGGCCGGGTAAAGAATACGCGAGTTACAGAACCATGCGGACAATATCGATTTTGCCCAGTTCTTCATACAGTGTTTCAACCTGCTCAATATGAGTGGCGTTGATAGTGATAGATACCGAGTGGTAGTTGCCTTTGCTGCTTGGTTTTACCGTTGGGGTGTAGTCACCTGGCGCATGGCGCTGTACCACTTCAACCACCTGATCAACCAGCTCAGGTAACGCCTGCCCCATAACTTTGTAAGTAAAAGGAGTAGGGAATTCAAGCAGTTCGTTAAGTTTGGTTTTCATGTCAGCTCCGGCGTAACGTAATTAAATAGCAACTCCCGCCAGAAGGCGGGAGTTTTTTACTGATGCTTAGTATATGGGGGCGGAAATCACACTTTCAAGTGTTCGATTTTTAACCAAACCAGTGATGGAACATTAACTTAATGTAATCAATGATTTTGCCGAAGAAGTTGCCTTCCGGGATTTCTTGCAGCACAACCAGCGGGCGTTGTTCGATCGTTTTGCCATCAAGCTGGAAGTTGATAGTACCGACGACCTGATTCTTTTGCAGCGGCGCATGCAATTCACTGCTGTTCAGCACATAGCTGGCTTTCAGATCTTTCATGCGGCCACGCGGAATGGTCAGGTACACGTCTTTATCAACACCTAACGAAGCGCGATCAGAATCACCAAACCAAACCGGTTCAGAGGCGAACTCTTTACCTACTTTCAGTGGGTTAACGGTTTCGAAGAAACGGAAGCCCCAGGTTAGCAGTTTTTTACTTTCGGCTTCACGGCCTTTAAAAGTACGTCCGCCCATCACCGCAGAGATCAAGCGCATCTGGCCTTCAGTCGCAGAAGCAACAAGGTTGTAACCTGCTTTGTCAGTGTGTCCGGTTTTGATGCCGTCGACATTCAGGCTGTTATCCCATAACAGGCCGTTACGGTTCAGCTGGCGAATACCGTTAAACGTAAATTCTTTTTCTTTATAGATCGAGTATTCATTCGGTACGTCACGGATCAACGCCTGGCCGATCAGCGCCATATCTCGCGCGGAGCTGTACTGACCGTCAGCGTCGAGACCGTGCACGGTCTGGAAGTGAGTGTTTTTCAGGCCCAGTGCGTTAACGTAGCTGTTCATCAAGCCAACAAAAGCGTCCTGGCTACCAGCGGCAAAATCGGCCATGGCGACGCAAGCATCGTTACCCGATTGCAGGTTAATACCGCGGATCAGCTGAGAAACCGGAACCTGCATGCCCGGTTTGAGGAACATCAGCGAAGAACCTTTAAATACCGGGTTACCGGTGGCCCATGCGTCGTTGCCGATGGTGACTAAATCAGTTTCTTTAAATTTACCGGCTTTCATTGCCTGGCCGATAACGTAACTGGTCATCATTTTGGTCAGACTGGCAGGATCGCGGCGGACATCTGCGTTCTGTTCGGCGAGCACTTTGCCCGAGTTATAGTCAATCAGGATGTAGGACTCCGCATCGATCTGCGGTACACCCGGGATCATAGTTTTGATATTCAGGTCATCGGCATGTGCAGCAGAGATAAAGGCTGTGCAAAGAGCCGTGGTGAGCGCCAGGCGCTTCATGATACGAGCGGAAAAAATGGTATTCATGGTCTGAACTACGACATCCGTGATGGAATTAAAAAAAGTGCCCTACTATAGCAAATGCACTACCGGCAGGCATCTGACTTTCCGCGTGACTTTGTTAACGTCATTTACAGAAATTGACACATCAGATGCCTGCTTTACGCTACTGCGCGGTGGTAATAAATGACTGCAATTGGGCTTCGGTTTGCAAACGTTGCTGCAAGGTACTGGCTTCGGCTTTGCTGGCGAATGGGCCAAGCTGGATCCGCCAGACCGCGCCATTTTGAGTTACGCGACCGGGGACGCCGAACTTCTGTCCCAGTTGCTGTTGGTACTGTTGCGCACGCGCCTGATCGCTTACGGCCCCAACTTGCACCATAAAGTTGCCGCTAGCGCTTTGCGAGGCGGCTTGCGGTGTCACCATTGCAGGCGAGGTTGCAGGCGTTGTCGAGGGAGCTGTAACAACGGGCTGTGGCGCAGGTGTTGGTTCGCTGCCTTCCAGCACACCAGGCGCTAACGTCGTTGGTGCACCGAGGAAACCGCTGCTGGTTACCGGCGCGCCGGTCGGATCTTCGCTTTTTAGCGTCGAATTACTGACCGGAAGAATGTCACCCTGCGGGCCAGACACTGAACTTGTTCCCGCGCCACCGCTTAAATCGGGAGGTGCAGGCAGGGCGTAAGTCTGTTTGGCAACTGTGGTACAGGCCATACCAGGACCAGAAAGCGAACCATCCTGGGCGACAATAATCGGATCGATACGAACTTTGGTGTTGTTTGACGTGTTAAGACGGTCAGCTGCCGCGCGAGAAAGCGAAATAACGCGGTCGTTGCCGTAAGGACCGCGATCATTAATGCGCACCACGATCATTCGCCCGTTAGCCAAGTTAGTGATTCTGGCGTAGCTGGGGATCGGAAGCGTTGGATGGGCCGCTGTCAGCTGTGTCGGATCGAATGCTTCGCCAGAGGCCGTCAGGTTACTGCCTGGTTCGGCGTCATAGATTGCGGCCAGTCCCGCCTGGCTAAATCGAGATGGATCCTGCACGATTTTGTAGCTTTTACCATCGCGCTGGTAATCCTGATTTGCCGTCGCGTTCAGTGGTTCGAAACGCGGGTCCGCCCCGCTAATTTCAACTATGGGGCCGTTACATACCGCAGGCTGCGGTACACTTACCGTCTGTTGCTGACCATCATCGCTTGTACATGCCGCGAGCATTCCTGCCGCGATGCAGATCCCGAGCCACTGCTTACGCATTGCGCACCTCTTACACGCTTTTCGACAACATTTTCCTGTGGGTGTGGATTGACATAACAATCCCAAACCCAGCCATCAGCACAATTAGCGCTGATCCTCCATAACTGACCAGTGGGAGCGGAACCCCTACAACCGGCAGAATACCGCTTACCATACCAATATTTACGAAGACATAAACGAATAATATCAGCATTAAGCCGCCAGCCATGACGCGACCAAAGGTGGTTTGCGCTCTGGCGGCTATCCACAGCCCGCGCATGATCAGCAGAATGTAGAGAGCGAGCAGAATCAAAATGCCCACTAATCCCAGCTCTTCCGCCAGTACCGCGAAAATAAAGTCAGTATGGCGTTCGGGGAGAAATTCAAGCTGTGACTGAGTACCGTGCAGCCAGCCTTTGCCGCGTAATCCGCCGGAGCCAATAGCAATTTTAGACTGAATAATGTGATAGCCCGCACCGAGTGGGTCTGATTCCGGGTCCAGGAGCATCATTACGCGCTGGCGCTGGTAATCATGCATCAGGAAGAACCACAGAATAGGAATGAACGCCGCCACCAGCACTACTGCGACGCCAATCAGACGCCAGCTAAGGCCAGAGAGGAACAGTACAAACAGACCGGAAAGCGCAACGAGGATTGATGTCCCCAGGTCAGGCTGCGCAGCCACCAGCAGCGTGGGCATAAATATCAGCACCAGCGCGATGCCGGTGTTCTTCAACGACGGCGGGCAAACGTCGCGGTTGATAAAGCGCGCTACCATCAGTGGTACGGCTATTTTGGCAATTTCCGACGGCTGAAAACGAACGATACCGAGGTCCAGCCAGCGTTGAGCGCCTTTAGAGATGGCACCAAAAGCATCTACTGCCACCAGCAAAATAATACAGATGATATAGAGATAGGGGGCCCAGCCTTCATAAACGCGTGGAGGAATTTGCGCCATCACCACCATGATGACCAGGCCCATCGCGATTTGGCCTATTTTACGCTCCATCATGCCAATATCCTGACCGCTGGCGCTCCAGATAACCAGGGCGCTGTAAACCAGCAATGCCAGTAAGATCAGCAGCATTGTGGGATCGAGATGGACTTTATCCCAGAATGTTTTTTTATTCGGATTATCCGTCATGATTAATGGTCCTCCGCTGCGGCAACCGCTGGATTTTCCGCAGGCAGATCGGTGTTGTTATCACCCAACATAATGTGGTCGAGGATCTGGCGCATCAGCGTACCAACCGCCGGACCCGCACCGCCGTTCTCCAGAATCATGGCGACAGCGACTTGCGGATTGTTGTATGGCGCAAAGGCGGTCATCAGTTTGTGGTCACGTAAACGCTCGGCAATTTTGTGCGCATTATAGGTTTCGTTCGCTTTCAGGCCGAAGACCTGAGCCGTACCGGATTTTGCTGCAATTTTGTACGGTGCGCTGGCAAAGTATTTATGCGCCGTACCATTAGGGCGGTTAGCAACACCGTACATACCGTCTTTTGCCAGCTCCCAGTAACCGGAATGAATATCGCCGACGGGCGGTTCATGCGGTTGTACCCATGGCACCTGTTTGCCGTCTTCAGCGGTGCTCATCAGCAAATGTGGAACTTTCACGATACCGTCATTAATCAGGATCATCAGTGCCTTACTCATCTGGATTGGGGTCGCTGTCCAGTAACCCTGACCGATACCAACCGGAATGGTGTCACCCTGATACCACGGTTTTTTAAAGCGTTTCTGTTTCCATTCGCGGGTAGGCATGTTGCCGGAACGTTCTTCCGCCAGGTCGATACCGGTGTAATGACCATAACCGAATTTACCCATCCATTCGGAGAGGCGATCGATTCCCATATCGTAGGCCACCTGATAGAAGAAGGTATCCGCAGATTCTTCCAGCGATCTTGTGACATTCAGACGCCCGTGGCCCCATTTTTTCCAGTCACGATAACGTTTTTCCGAACCTGGCAGTTGCCACCAGCCTGGGTCAAACAGCGTCGTATTACGCGTGATCACTCCTGCGCTCAATGCCGAAACCGCTACATAGGGTTTAACTGTAGACGCGGGAGGATAAACCCCCTGTGTGGCGCGGTTCACCAGCGGTGTATTTGGGTCGTTCAGCAAGGCGGAATAATCTTTGCTGGAGATACCGTCAACAAACAGGTTTGGGTCATAACTAGGCGTGGAAACCAGCGCCAGCACCCCACCTGTACGCGGATCGGTGACTACCACCGCTGCGCGGCTACCCGCCAGCAGCGTTTCAATATATTGCTGGAGTTTGAGATCCAGCGTCAGGTAAATATCGTGTCCGGCTTGCGGTGGCACTTCTTTTAACTGGCGGATAACACGCCCACGGTTGTTAACTTCAACCTCTTCATAACCTGTCTGACCGTGCAGCACGTCTTCATAGTAACGCTCAATGCCCAGCTTACCGATATCATGCGTTGCCGCATAGTTGGCCAGTTTGCCGTCATTATTCAGGCGTTCGACGTCTTTATCGTTGATTTTCGACACATAGCCGATGACGTGGGTCAACGCCGAACCGTAAGGATAGTAACGACGCTTATAGCCTTTAACTTCGACACCCGGAAAACGGTACTGATTGACGGCAAAGCGTGCCACTTGTACTTCAGTCAGGTTAGTTTTCACCGGAATGGAGGTGAAACGGTGTGAACGTGCGCGCTCTTTTCGGAATGCGGCAATATCGTCATCGGTCAGATCAACCACGCTGCGCAAAGCATCCAGCGTTTGCTGCACATTATCGACTTTCTCCGGCATCATTTCTATCTGGTAGATAGTGCGGTTGAGTGCCAGAGGAATACCGTTGCGGTCGTAGATAATGCCGCGGCTGGGCGCGATAGGCACCAGCTTAATGCGGTTTTCATTAGATCGGGTCTGGTAATCGGTAAAGCGAACAATTTGCAGATTATACAGGTTGGCGATAAGCACGCCGGTCAGCAGCAAAATCCCCAAAAAGGCGACCAGCGCCCGGCGCACAAACAGCGCGGACTCTGCCGTATAGTCGCGAAAAGAGTTCTGTAGTTTCATCCGCTGCGTTTTCTACTCAAAGCTCCCTTATCACTCACGGTGATAAGGATGGTTGGTGGTGATGCTCCACGCCCGGTACAGACTCTCTGCGACCAGCACGCGAACCAGCGGATGGGGAAGGGTAAGCGCCGACAGCGACCAGCTTTGTTCCGCCGCCGCTTTGCAGGCAGGCGACAACCCTTCAGGCCCGCCAATCAGCAGACTGACGTCGCGACCATCCAGCTTCCAGCGTTCCAGTTCAGCGGCTAACTGCGGCGTATCCCAGGGCTTGCCTGGAATATCGAGAGTGACAATGCGGTTTTTGCCTGCGGCTGCCAGCATCTGCTCACCCTCTTTGTCGAGTATGCGCTTGATGTCCGCATTCTTGCCGCGTTTTCCGGCCGGAATTTCAATCAGCTCGAAGGGCATATCTTTCGGAAAACGGCGCAGGTACTCGGTAAAACCGGTTTGTACCCAGTCCGGCATTTTCGTTCCCACGGCGACAAGTTGCAGCTTCACGCATTAACTCCAGAGTTTTTCCAGTTCATACAGGCGACGGCTCTCTTCCTGCATGACATGGACAATCACATCGCCCAAATCCACGACAATCCAGTCGGCGCTGTTTTCACCTTCTACGCCGAGCGGTAACAGGCCCGCTGCGCGAGACTCCTGCACAACGTGGTCAGCAATGGACATAACATGACGGCTGGACGTACCCGTACAGATGATCATGCAGTCGGTGATGCTGGATTTGCCTTGAACGTCTAAGGCGATGATGTCCTGACCTTTGAGGTCATCAATTTTGTCGATAACAAAATCCTGGAGTGCTTTACCCTGCAAGTTTTCCCCCTGGGTGAATCAAATAGATAAAAATGGTCTGTCAGTATACCTGAACCAGAGGCGATTTCGGGACAATTGTCGCCGAATCGGCTTTCGAAAGTGGGCTATCATCCCACCCCGCGCCGCAGATTGCATCGCCATTTTTGTAAAACAATTTCTACAAAGTCGTGTCTGGCGAAAAAAGTCTGGCTGCGGAGAATATCAGCCTGCCCGGGGCTGTCAATGGTCGTTGCGGCTTACCCGTAAAAAAACAGAAAAGTCATGTATTCTCGACCCCGATGGCACGGCTATTGAGGACGCGTAGCGTCGCGAATTTTTGGTTGATATCAATGGCGCTCCAACACCCCTGGTCAACGCGAAAATGCCACATAGCCTCGGCAGGCATGCCAATTAAACGAGCGATTAACAGACTCAGTACACCCTGATGGCTGACGACTAAAATATTCTGATAGTGCTGAAATTCACTAAGCCTTGCGATAAACCGTTCCACACGTTGTGAAAATGCCTGAAATCCTTCACCGTTCGTGGGGATAGCATGCTGCCAGTCATTGCACCACGCGCTATAGTTTTCGGCATCTTCTTGCATGAGGTCGCGATGATGTCGCATCTCCCAGTCGCCAAAAAACATTTCGTTGAGTTCAGGGATGATTTGCACGGGGAGCTGGCGATCACTGAGAACCCGTCGCGCGGTATGCTGTGCCCGTTCCAGTTCACTGCATAAAACCAGGTCAAAGGAAACACCATGTAGCAGCGTATGCAGATTTTGCGCTTGCTCAATACCGCGCGCAGTCAGGGGTGTGGGAGCATGACCGCTGTACAGACCATCGATATTCGCTTGCGTTTCGCCATGACGAATTAACCACAGTCGCATCATGCCCTCCGTAACGACAGGTATCAGCGATACAAGCCTTGTTGGTTAATGTAAGTCAGTACCGGTTCCGGCAATAAATCCTCACACGATTCACCGTTTTGCAAACGTTCGCGGATGATGGTCGCCGAGATGTTAAACCATGGCGTTTCAGCCAGATAAATTTTTCCGGCAGGCTGAAGATGGAGATCTTCCGGGTTATGTGTCAAATGATCTTCCAGCCATTGCTGGTATTGCGGTTGCGCCATTTCAAGTGGGTAACCGGGACGCCGACAGACGATCAAATGTGCATTGTCGAGTATCGTTTCGTATTCGTACCAGGTTGGAAAGGTGAGCAGTGAATCCTGGCCAATAATAAATGCCAGCGGCACATCTGGCCCTTGTTCCTGCCGCCATTCTTTCAGTGTTTGCGCAGTGTAAGAGGGAGAATTGCGCTTTAGCTCGCGTTCATCAAGAGTAAACAGTGGCTTGTCGGCAATCGCCAGTTCAAGCATGTGTTTACGCTGCACGCTGGTTGCTTCCGGCTGGGGACGATGCGGAGGAACATTATTAGGGATGATGGTGACTCGCGTCAGACCAATCAAGTTCGCCAGCGTTTCCACGGGCTTAAGATGACCATAGTGCACCGGATCAAAGGTGCCACCAAACAGAGCCTGTAAAGATTTCATATCAACCGTCGATAAATACGTCCGCCAGGGGTTTATGGCACAACAGAAGAGATAACCCTTCCAGCTCTGCCCACACTGACTGACCGTAATCTTGTTTGAGGGTGAGTTCCGTTCGTGTCAGGAGTTGCACGGCCTGACGTAACTGCGGCTGGCTTAAGCGATTTAACGCCTCACTCATCATGCCCCGGCGGTTCTGCCAAACGCGATGTTTATCAAACAACGCACGCAGTGGCGTATGGGCAGACTGGCGTTTCAGGTTAACCAGTAACAACAGTTCTCGTTGTAATGTGCGCAACAAAATAACCGGCTCGCTGCCTTCCAGACGCAGTTGCTGAAGAATATGCAACGCGCGCTTACTTTTGCCCATCAACAAAGCATCAACCCAATGAAAAGGGGTGAAATGCGCGGCATCATTCACCGCCTGTTCAACGCGCGGTAATGTCAGTTTGCCGTCTGGCCAGAGTAGCGATAAACGCTCCAGTGCCTGGGCCAGCGCCAGCAGGTTACCTTCATAACAGTAGCAGAGCACTTGGTTTGCCGCGTCATCCAGTTCTAAGTTGAGCTGTTTTGCACGCGCAGCAACCCAGCGGGGAAGCTGAGCCTGCTCCGGCGTCTGACAGGTCACCTGCACGCTGCGATTCGCAAGAGCAGTAAACCAGGCGGCATTTTCTTGCGCTTTGCTTAATTTATTACCGCGGACGATCAACAGCAGGTCGTCATGCAGAAGTCCAGTGAGTGTGAGAAGTTGTTCATTGATCGCCGCATTCGGTCCGTTTTCTGGTAACAACAGCAATAGCGTTTGTCGACTGGCAAACAGACTCATGGCCTGGCATAACGAAAAGACCGCATTCCAGTCAGTGTTGGGATCAATGGAAAAAGTGTGGTGTTCTTCGAATCCGTGTGCCGCAGCGACCTGACGAATAGCGTCCTGGCTTTCCTGCAGTAACAGAGGATCGTTACCAAGTAAAAGATACGCCGCGCGCAGCCCTTCATTGAGCTGCGCGCGGAGTTGTTCTGGGTACAACCGAATCATCAGTTACCCAGCGTGGTGGAGACGCGTGCAGGTGTTGCCGGGGTATCCGTTGTGGTCGACGTCTGTTCTTCATCGGAACGAATATCCGCAGCACGGATGCTTGGCAGCTTACGAATCAGCTGTTCGGCAGCACGGTCGTACATCTCTTTTACGATCATGTCTTGTTCGTTATCTTTCGCTAACGCCATTTGCGGGTTATCAAAGAACGAACGGAAGACCTTGGCGCTAATCGGGTAGATGTCACGGCCGGGGATCAACACGGTCGCATTAACCGTCATGATCATCTGATACTCTGCTGTTTGACCGTTACGGAATACCGATGCGGTATCTTTCGCGATGCTCACTTTACCCAAACGCAGGGATGGAACGTCCTTACGCGTGGTTTCTTTATCAAGCAACTCGACACCATTCAGACGTAACTGGTTACGCACCGCACGGCTTAATGGCCCGTTCGGATCGCCTGAGTCCAGGATCATGACCTTCATAGTGGAAGGAACCTGCGTGGTGTCACGCAGATGCCAGCCACACCCGGCGGTGATTAACACCGCCAGAGATAACAACAATGTTGCCAGATATCGCACGCTTCCTCCCGCGCTTAGCCAACGACCAGATTGAGGAGTTTACCCGGTACGTAAATCACTTTACGCACGGTAACGCCATCAAGATATTTTGCTACCAGATGTTCCTGGCCAGCACGTTCGCGAACCTGTTCTTCCGTTGCGTCCACCGGAACAGTGATTTTGGCACGGACTTTACCGTTAACCTGCACCACCACCAGGGTGGAGTCTTCCACCATCGCTTTTTCGTCAGCAACCGGCCACGGCGCGTTGTCGATATCGCCTTCGCCTTTCAGTTCCTGCCACAGCGTGAAGCAGATGTGCGGGGTGAACGGGTTAAGCATACGGACTACCGCCAGCAGCGCTTCCTGCATCAGGGCGCGATCCTGCTCGCCATCGGTCGGTGCTTTCGCCAGTTTGTTCATCAGCTCCATAATTGCCGCAATCGCGGTGTTGAAGGTCTGACGACGGCCGATATCATCGGTCACTTTAGCGATAGTTTTATGAACATCGCGACGCAGTGCTTTCTGATCTTCAGTCAACGCGTCGACATTCAGTGCTGCAACATCACCTTTTGCAGTGTGCTCGTAAACCAGTTTCCAGACACGTTTCAGGAAGCGGTTAGCCCCTTCCACACCGGATTCCTGCCATTCGAGAGTCATATCCGCCGGAGAAGCAAACATCATAAACAGACGAACGGTGTCCGCGCCGTAACGTTCAACCATCACCTGTGGGTCGATACCGTTGTTCTTCGACTTGGACATTTTGCTCATGCCGGTATAAACCAGTTCATGGCCTGCCGCGTCTTTCGCTTTCACGATACGGCCTTTCTCGTCACGTTCAACGATAGCATCAACTGGGGAAACCCAGTTACGCTCGCCGTTTTCGCCAACATAGTAGAAGGCATCTGCCAGCACCATACCCTGACACAGCAACTGTTTTGCTGGTTCGTCAGAGTTCACCATGCCTGCATCACGCATCAGTTTATGGAAGAAGCGGAAGTAGAGCAGGTGCATAATGGCGTGTTCGATACCACCAATATAGATATCCACCGGCAGCCAGTAGTTGGCCGCTTCGGAATCCAGCATACCTTCTTTGTACTCAGGGCAAGTGTAGCGCGCATAGTACCAGGAGGACTCCATAAAGGTGTCGAAAGTATCGGTTTCACGCAGCGCTGGCATACCGTTAACGGTGGTTTTCGCCCACTCAGGATCAGCTTTGATTGGGCTGGTAATGCCGTCCATCACCACATCTTCCGGCAGGATCACCGGCAGTTGGTCGTCCGGGGTCGGCATTACAGTACCGTCTTCCAGCGTCACCATCGGAATCGGCGCGCCCCAGTAACGTTGACGGGAAACACCCCAGTCGCGCAGGCGGTAGTTCACTTTACGCTCGCCAACGCCCATCGCAGTCAGTTTATCGGCGATGGCGTTGAAGGCCGCTTCATGGTCAAGACCGTTGAACTCGCCAGAGTTGAACAGCACGCCTTTTTCAGTTAGGGCTTGCTGAGAAAGATCTGGCTCAGAACCGTCAGCTGCCAGGATAACCGGTTTGATATTCAGGCCGTATTTAGAGGCAAACTCGTAGTCGCGCTGGTCGTGACCCGGAACCGCCATAACTGCGCCCGTGCCGTATTCCATCAATACGAAGTTTGCTGCCCAAACGGGAATTTCTTCGCCCGTTAATGGGTGAACCGCTTTAAAGCCAGTATCGACGCCTTTTTTCTCCATCGTCGCCATTTCAGCTTCGGCAACTTTGGTGTTACGGCATTCGTCAATAAAGGCGGCCAGTTCAGGATTATTTTCCGCCGCTTTCTGTGCCAGCGGATGACCTGCCGCTACCGCCAGGTAGGTACAACCCATAAAGGTGTCCGGGCGGGTAGTGTAAACGGTCAGCGTGTTGTCATAGTCGTTAACGTTGAAAGTGATTTCTACGCCTTCGGAACGACCAATCCAGTTACGCTGCATGGTTTTAACGGTGTCTGGCCAGTGATCCAGTTTATCCAGATCGTTGAGCAGCTCGTCAGCGTAAGCGGTGATTTTGATAAACCATTGTGGGATCTCTTTACGCTCAACTTTGGTATCGCAGCGCCAGCAGCAGCCGTCAATAACCTGTTCGTTCGCCAGTACGGTCTGGTCGTTCGGGCACCAGTTGACCGCAGAAGTCTTCTTATATACCAGGCCTTTTTTATACAGCTCGGTGAAGAATTTCTGTTCCCAACGGTAGTATTCCGGCGTACAGGTTGCCAGCTCGCGGCTCCAGTCATAACCAAAGCCCAGCATTTTGAGCTGGTTTTTCATGTACGCGATGTTGTCGTACGTCCACGGTGCCGGTGCGGTGTTGTTTTTCACCGCCGCGCCTTCCGCAGGCAGACCAAACGCGTCCCAGCCGATCGGCTGCAGGACGTTTTTGCCCAGCATACGCTGGTAGCGGGCGATCACGTCACCGATGGTGTAGTTACGTACGTGGCCCATGTGTAGTCGACCAGAAGGATAGGGAAGCATAGACAGGCAGTAATACTTCTCTTTGCTCTCGTCTTCTGTTACTTCAAATGTGCGCTTCTCATCCCAATGAAGCTGTACTTTGGATTCTATCTCTTCCGGGCGGTATTGCTCTTGCATGGCAGCCAGTGGTCCTGTTTTCAATACGGCTACAAAAGTAGCGTTAGAGGTGGTTTTTCAGATCCGCATAGCATAGCCCAAACGTCCGCGTCAAAACAGCCTTTCGCGCACTCGACGTTGAAATGATGCCCGGATTATTCATACATTAATTTACAGAGTTTGTGGGCGTAATAGCAAAGCAAGGAACAAAGAACGTCTATTATTATAGTCAGTTAACGACCCGGGAGATGAAACGATGAACAAGGTTGCTCAATATTACCGTGAACTGGTCGCGTCACTGAGCGAACGCCTGCGTAATGGCGAACGTGATATCGACGCACTGGTGGAACAGGCGCGCGAGCGCGTAATAAAAACAGGGGAGTTAACGCGAACCGAGGTTGATGAGCTGACGCGAGCTATCAGACGTGACCTGGAAGAGTTCGCCATGAGCTATGAAGAGAGCCTGAAAGAAGAATCTGACAGCGTCTTTATGCGGGTGATTAAAGAAAGCCTCTGGCAGGAACTGGCGGACATTACCGATAAAACGCAACTTGAGTGGCGCGAAGTTTTCCAGGATCTCAATCATCACGGGGTTTATCACAGCGGGGAAGTCGTAGGTCTGGGGAATCTGGTCTGCGAGAAATGTCACTTCCATCTCCCAATCTACACACCGGAAGTGCTGACGCTATGCCCGAAATGTGGTCATGATCAGTTCCAGAGACGCCCGTTCGAGCCTTAATGGTCTGATTTCAAACAGCAATAAAGAGAATATGGGCCGAATAAAATTCCCCGGCCCTTGTTTTTATCTCTACAATAAATCTTCAATCTCACGGATTTTTTGACTGACATCCCTGGTACCGGATGACTGAGCTTTACGATACAGGTCGAGAGCCTGTCGGAGATCGACAGGTCTTCCTTCTCCGTAATGATACATAATGGCAAGGTTATACCAGGCAGTGGCATTATCGCATTCAGCGGCTTTCGTAAACCATTCAAAGGCGGCCTGATAATCCTTCTCAACGCCTTGACCGTGTTTATACATATAGCCGATGTTAACGTAAGCGCCGACGCTTTCCTGAGCGGCAGCCTTCAGATACCAGTACATTGCTTGCTTATAGTCCTGGTCAACCCCTTCGCCAGCGTTATAATCCCACGCAATTTGAAATTGAGCGTGCCGATTACCTTGCTGTGCGCTTTTCAAATACCAGAATGCGGCAAGAGCTTTGTTTTGGGCAACACCTTTACCGTCTTCATAAAGATCGGCCAGATTGTCTTGTGCGTAACTATGGCCTTGCAATGCAGCTTGTTTGTACCAGAAAAATGCCAGCGCATAATCTTGTGTGACTCCGTTGCCATTTCTGTACATCCACCCAAGATTATTTTGCGCATAAGACATTCCGCTCTCCGCGGCTATCTGATACCAGACAACCGCTTCTTTATAGTTGGGGTCTTCTCCACGATCCAGTATCCAGCCAAGGGCGTTGGAAGCGAAAGTATGCCCTTGTAGGGCTGCTTTTTTCAGCCAAAAGATGGCTTGCCCATTATCTTTATGCCGGCTTTTATCCTCGGTATACTTTTGCCCTAAGGAATATTGTGCTTCACAATGACCTTGCTCAGCGGCCAGCTTCAGCCAGTAAAAGGCCTTTTCGTCGTCCGGAGAGTCAATTGCGCTATCGCGATTATAATAAAACCCAACAATATATTGAGCCTCGCAATCGCCTTTTTCAGCACGTTCGATAATCTCATCTATTGATAAATTATCGCAGCAACTTGACGTAAAAATCATTATCATTTCCTTATGGTTGTAGATAAAACATATTATATTTTTATGTATTCCATTTTTGCGTAAGCCTTATTTTATGCGTATTATGTTGCGTCAGAAAAGTATAAATAACTGAGTCTCGCAATGTAGTTTACATTCATTAAATGAATGTTTAAGGATAAATTATATGGACATGGAGTCGCAAAAAATATTGTTTGCACTTTCCACTCCGATGGAAATACGCAATGAATGCTGTTTACCTTCGCATTCATCCCCCAAAATGTATTTAGGTACATGCTTTTTTGACCTTTCTTCCTCATGGGGAATTGATGACCGTGATGACCTGCTGCGTACAATTCACCGAATGATCGATAACGGTCATGCCGCTCGGTTGGCAGGGCTTTATCACCGCTGGTTTCGTTATTCTCCATGTGAATGGCGTGATTATCTTGCTGAACTAAATGAGCAAGGTCAGGCTTATGCGCAATTTGTCGCCAGCACCGCCGAATGCTGTGGCGAAGGGGGAATCAAAGCCTGGGATTATGTCCGGATGGGTTTTTTAAGCCGAATGGGCGTACTTAATAACTGGTTGAGCGAAGAAGAAAGTCTATGGATCCAGTCGCGCATTCATCTACGGGCGCTACGTTATTATAGTAACTGGCAGCAATACTTTGCCGGTTATACCTTTGGTCGGCAATATTGGCAGTCTCCCGAAGATGATAATCTTCAGTTATTACGTGAATTTTTAGCGCGTAAAGAATACGACGATTCCGGCAATGATATGTTTTATCAATTATTTGCCAGTGATGATGCGTATTACCCTACCTTGTCCTGGCAACCATTGGCTTACTATTCTGCATGCCCGGAAACGCTTAAGGATATGAGCGATCTATGAAAAATTGCTGGAAGATTCTCGAAATAGAGGAAACGACTGACGTCGATATTATCCGCCGCGCTTATCTGGCGCTGTTACCGTCCTTTCATCCAGAAACCGATCCGCAGGGTTTTAAACAACTTCGTCAGGCGTATGAGGACGCGCTACGGATTGCGCAGTCGCCTGCTAAATCTGTTTGGCAACCAGAAGAACATGAAGTTGCAGAACATGAAATTCTGCTCGCCTTTCGTGCGTTACTCGCCTCTGATAGCGAACGTTTTCTGCCCTCTGCCTGGCAGCGATTCATTCAGCAATTAAATTATTGCTCGATGGAAGATATTGATGAATTACGCTGGTCGCTGTGCACAATAGCCATGAACACTGCCCATTTATCCTTCGAGTGCGTGGTGTTATTAGCAGAAAGATTGCGGTGGTTGCAGGAGGAAAACGTCGGGGAAATAGACGAAGAAGAACTGGAATCCTTTTTATATGCCATTGCGAAGGGGAATGTTTTTAACTTCCAGACCATTCTGCATCTGCCCGTTGCCGTACAAAATGACACCATTGATTTTTACCAAATGTTCGCGCGGATTTGGTCATCGCATCCAGAATGGCTGACATTGTATTTAGCGCAACATCGCGCAGTGATTATCCCCGATGATGCAAATTTGCACAGAAATTTACTCCGCTGGTATAGCACAAGCCGTCTGGATATCCCCGAACTTCTGGATTACGCCCGGTCGTGGCGGGAAGCTGAACCTGATAATGAAGATGCGCGTTATTATGAATACGCGCAACGCGTCTATTGTGGAGAAGGCGAAAGCCTGCTGGCAGAACTTTGTGACTACTGGCGCGAGTATCCCTCCACCCAGGCGGATGCTTTAATGTTGCAATGGTGCCGTCAGCATCGGGTCGATTATTACCCGTTAGTCGTGATGATGATTGAAGCACGTGAACTGGTTAACGATCAGGGGAAACCGTTACTTTATGTCCCTGGTGACAGTGCTCGTACGCGTTTTCATTTATACGAAATACTCAGTGATGAAAAACTCTCTGCGCTGGGGCGTTCTCTGGTTGAGATGGTTTTGCACAAAGGGCGTAAGCCGCGAATCTCACTCACGCGTGATACACAGCATCCCTTATGGACATTATATTTAGTTGCGAAACAATTAGTGCAGACCAGCCAACCTACAGAAGAATCATTGATGCCGATCGTCGCCCGCCTTGATGCAGAAGATCGTTGTCCTCTGGACGCATTAATAATTCGTCGATTATTAATTCAGGCGGCAAATTTTACCGAGAAGCAAACCGTCGAACCGGAGCCGCAACCGCAGTCGATGCCCGTTGACGATGGTGGGCCGGGCTGCCTGGGCGTCATCAAAATTATTTTCTACATTTTTATCTTTGCCGGTTTGATAGGGAAAATACTCCATCTGTTCGGGTGACAGTCGACGTTAATGTGCGGGAAGCTCTGCAAGTAATCTTTCCGCATTTTTATAATGTTGCTCTGCCGCCAGTTCTAACCATTTGCGAGCTTCATAATTGTTGGTGCTAATGCCCGTGCCGTTTCTGTAGATCAAACCCAACGTGTATTGTGCATGAACATGCCCTTGTTCAGCTGCTTCCTTATACCAGAGAATTGCTTTACGGGTATCGGGATTGACTCCCAAACCTTTCAGGTAGATCCATCCCAGTTGACTTTGCGCGCGTGGATTTTCCTGTTCCGCTGATTGCTCATACCAGTATCTCGCCTTTGTATAATCCAGAGGCTTACCATCGCTACCATGAAGATAAAATTCGCCAAGTCTATATTGCGACGTTGAGTGACCATGAATGGCGGAAAGCTCTGTTGCTGCCGTGGTAAACGGAAGACTGCCCGGTGAGCTTAAATAATCAAAGACATAATTCGTCATAGCTTTATCGCGCAGGGTCGTTTTGTTGGGTTGGCTAATACAGGTAATTGCCGCAACTATAAATATTGCGAATATATATATTAATTTTTTATTCATGCATGAATACTTCTATTTTCTTTTATTTTGAAAACGTCAAGTTTATACTCATCGATAATAAAAAAGTAGTCAGTTAATGCACTTAAGGGATTATTAACAAATGAATAAGGAAGAACAATATCTTCTTTTTGCGCTTTCTGCACCCATGGAAATACTTAATCAGGGTTGCAAGCCAGCGCATGACTCGCCAAAAATGTATACTGGGATAAAAGAATTCGATCTCTCATCATCCTGGGGAATAAATAATCGTGATGATTTAATTCAGACTATTTATCAGATGACCGATGATGGTCATGCCAATGATTTAGCTGGCTTATATCTGACATGGCATCGCTCTTCCCCTGAAGAGTGGAAAACATTAATTGCTGGCGGCTCGGAGAGAGGGTTGATTTATACCCAATTCGTTGCCCAAACCGCTATGTGTTGTGGGGAAGGGGGAATCAAAGCCTGGGATTATGTGCGGATGGGGTTTTTATCGCGGGTCGGTGTGCTCAACAATTGGCTGACGGAAGAAGAGAGTTTATGGCTGCAATCGCGCGTTTATGTACGAGCTCACCATTATTATCACAGCTGGATTCACTATTTTGCCGCCTATTCATTAGGACGTCTCTACTGGCAATCTTCCCAGTGTGAAGACAACGCTTCGCTACGCGAGGCGCTAACCCTGTACAAATACGATAACGCCGGGAGTCGGATGTTCGAGGAGTTGGCAGCGGGAAGCGATCGTTTCTATGCCACGCTTCCCTGGCAGCCATTAATTGTCCAGCCTGAATGCCCGGTAACGCTTAAGGATGTGAGCGACCTATGAAAACATGTTGGCAAATCCTCGAAATTGAAAGCACGACGCAAATAGACATTATCCGCCAGGCTTATCTTGCTCGCTTACCGTTGTGTCATCCCGAAACCGATCCGCAGGGGTTTAAAGCATTACGCCAGGCCTATGAAGAGGCGCTGCGACTGGCTGTCAATCCGGACGAAAAAAATGCTGATGACGAGAAAAATCTTGCAGAAGAGCACGAAGCACTGAAAGCGTTCAGAACCTTACTGGCTTCGGAAAGCGATCGTTTTCAGCCCTCCGCCTGGCAGAAATTTATTCAGCAATTAAATACCTGGAACATGGAGGATGTCGATCAATTACGCTGGCCGCTGTGTGCAATCGCTACAGAAGCGCGATATCTTTCATTAAATTGTGCTTCTTTGCTGGCAGAGCGTTTGAACTGGCATTCATTTAATGAAAGTGAAGGCATGGACGAGGAAGAACGGGAGGCTTTTCTTGAGGCCATTCAGGCCGGGGATTGTTTCGATTTTCTAAGCCTTCTGGAATATCCCGTCGCGTTGCAGAACCAGACTGTTGAGTATTACTTCGCATTGGAACGCTGCTGCCGTTATCACCCTGACTATGTCACTGCGTTTTTGGCGATGGAAGGTCCGTGGTTCATTCCCGATGATGCGAAGTTGCATCGCAAATTGTTGCGCTGGTATAGCTCGGTGCAAACAGGTATGGCGGAACTCATTTCTGTAGCGCAACAGTGGCAAACGGAAGAACCAGAAAGTGAAGATGCCCGATATTACCAGTGTGCGCAACGGTTATACTGCGGCGAGGGTGAAAGCATGCTTGCCGATCTCTGTGGTTACTGGGAAAGTTATCCATCTACACAAGCCGATAATTTATTACTGCAGTGGAGTGCGCAACATTGCCCGGATTACTTCGCGCTGTTAGTGATGGTTATCGAAGCGCGAAGCATGGTTGATGCGCAAGGTAAGCCGCTGAAATATGTTCCTGGTGAGAGCGCCCGGACGAGGCTGTTATGGGCGGAAATTTTACATAGCGGAAAATTATCGCCGTTAGGTCAATCGTTTATTGAGTCGTTATTCTTCAAGCGCAAAGCATGGGCATGGTGGAAATCGAGAGTCGGTAGCGAGACAGAACAAGATTCACCGTTACTGGATTTGTATCGTGTAGCGGAACAGGTTGTGCTGGAAGCGTTCCCGAAACAAGAGATGCTGGCCCGTCTTAATACAAGGCTGGAAGGTGGAGATGCTCATCCATTAGAGGCCATTATCACGCGGATGCTGTTGACGAAAGTGAAACTCGAGCCGGAGGATGAAGATGTCGATGAGCCAACACCTGAAAACCACGAAGAAAAAAATGATGAGGATGAAAAACCACAGAGCATTACCAGCATTATCAAAATCAGCTTAACGGTGCTGGTGATAGGTTATGCTCTCGGAAAAATCGCGATGTTGTTTAGCTGAGGATGTGTTTTTTGCGCCGATGCCGGATGCAGCGTTTATGCCGCATCCGGCAGCCGTGTTTAAGGGATCTCAATAGCCAAATAATCGCTCGCCCGTCGCCGAACTTCATCGACGCGGGCCATATCGTTTGACTGCAACGCCGCATCAAAATCGGTGATCACCCGGCCGATCTCTTCTCGCTCGTCACCCAGCGCCCGCGCCCACAACTCTTCCAGTTTGGCCTTAAAGGTACGGTTGATAAGCATATCGCGCGGATAAATTTTTAATGCGGATAACCTTGCCCGACTCTCTTCAATTTGCTGGGTACTTAACGTTACCGGGCTGTGGTTAATGACTCTGGACTTAACGCTGCCGTCTTCCAGAAGCACGTCAACTTCAAGCAACCCGTTGATATCATAACTAAAGCGAATATCAATCGACTGATAAGCCCCGGTTTTCTTCAACGGCACATCGAAGGATTCTACCAGAATGTTATTTTTAACTTTGTGGTTTTCTCCCTGATAGACGTTAACCGTAATTGAATCCTGTTCCGGGTGCATGGTCGAGTAAGTTTCTACACGCGACACCGGTACAGTGGTGTTTCGTTCAATAATCGGTGAGAAAATGCCGGAAACGCCCTGGCGGTTAACTTCAACACCTAAGGAGTAGGGGCAAATATCGGTGAGGATCACTTCTTCAATGTCTTCGCTGCGTAAGCGGCAGGCAGCCTGGATCGCTGCGCCCAGCGCGACAATGGTGCTCGGGTCGTAACTTTGATATGGCAATTTGCCAAACAGACGCACGGCGATTCGCTGCACCAGCGGCATTTGTGATGCGCCACCAACCAGCACCAGACTGTCGATTTGACTTGGCTTCAGACGTGCATCGCGCAACGCCTGTTCAATCGGCACTCGCAAGCGATTGAGCAGCGGCAACCACAAATCTTCCAGTTCGTTCTCGTAAAATTCGCACTCACGCGTTTCTTCCTGATACTGCCAGCTAATTTGCAGCGGTAATTGATTGCTGCATTTTGCCGCTTCCACGCTGGTGTACAGGGCTGCCAGCTCACTTTCGTTGAGCATGTTTTTAGCCACTGCGGCGCGTTTTAAAACTTCATCCACCAGCATATGAGTAAAATCTTCGCCGCCAAGAAAGTTGTCGCCAGCGGAGGCGTGAACTTCAATCACCGGCGTGGCGTATTCGAGCACCGTGACGTCAAACGTGCCGCCACCGAGATCAAACACCAGAGAGCGGGTATTTTGTTGAGTATGCAGGCCATAAGCCATCGCAGCTGCTGTGGGTTCATTAATTAAGCGTACCGCATTTAACCCGGCTAGCTCCGCTGCTAAACGGGTATGCTTGCGTTGTTCATCGCTGAAATAAGCCGGAACAGAGATCACCACATTTTTAATAGAACGTTGCAGAAATTCTTCGGCATCTTCTTTTAATGAACGTAAGACCAAAGAGGAAAGTTCTGGCGCGTTAAATGTGTCGCTGCCTAACCGCCAGTTGGTATTACTGCCCATTGCACGTTTAAATAACGCTGCCGTTTTATCCGGATGCGAAGTGCGCCGTGATACAGCGGGTTTTCCGACTAAAATATGATTATTTTCATCCATACTAATGATGGATGGTGTTAAATATTCACCGAACTTATTTGGAATTAATTGCGCGGCACCGTCTTTCCAGACGGCAATTAAACTATTGGTAGTGCCGAGATCGATACCAATGGCGAGTTCTGCATTATCCATTGCATTTATATCTTAAAGGAAAAAGAGATAAACAGATTAAGACCACCTAGGTAACGCGTGGTGATCTTAATCAATGACGTGTGTTAAGCGTAAAATTTCAGACGATCAGCCAGTAAATCAACAAAGCCCTGACGATCAACATCGACCATTACAGTGGCATTCGGTTTATTGCCCGTCAGATAATAATAATCAACAACCGTCATACCCTGAGTATATTTCCCCTGTGTTTCTACACCAACCCAGCGCTCAACAGTGGTAAACAACTCCGGTTTTAACAGCCAGGCGATGGTGCATGGGTCATGCAGCGGTGCGCCGACAAAGCCCCATTTTTCGTCTTTATGATATTCGAGGAAGAAATCCAGCAGTTCGGCAACAATGGTAGAAACCGGGTTACCAATGGTGCGGAAACGCTCGGTGTCCTCAACGTGGATTTGTGCTTTGTGGGTAACATCCAGACCGGCCATCACCACCGAGATCCCTGACTGGAAGACAATTTCTGCCGCTTCTGGGTCAACGTAAATATTAAATTCTGCCGCTGGCGTCCAGTTACCAAGCCCCATTGCGCCGCCCATAATCACGATTCGGGCGATTTTGCTATGCAATTCCGGATGGCTATTGAGCAGCAAGGCAACGTTAGTTTGCGGTCCGGTAGAAACAATCGTGACGGGTTCATCACTTTCACGCAGCGTTTTCGCCATCAGCTCCACCGCCGTGCAGTTTTGCGGTGCGAACGTTGGTTCCGGTAATGCCGGGCCGTCGAGACCGCTTTCGCCGTGCACATTGTCCGCGATAATCAAATCACGCATTAATGGTTTTACCGCGCCGCCTGCTACCGGAATATCGGTGCGATTAAGCAAGGTCAGCATACGCAGAACATTGCGTAAGGTTTTTTCTGGTGTCTGGTTTCCGGCGGAAGACGTAATTGCTTTGACATCAAGCTCTGGTGAGGCGAGGGCAAGAACTATTGCGATAGCGTCGTCATGACCTGGGTCGCAATCTAACAGAATTGGCAGTGCCATTGTTGCTCCTTGTTGTGTGCTTCTTTGCGACAAGGGTACCGCCAGGATGTAACAGATACGAGGAGCGAAACGATAAAGCGTGAGATGGCGCGCACTTGGGTATGCGCGCCAGAGTGATTAATGCAGGATTTTCGCGAGGAAGTCTTTTGCGCGGTCCGATTTCGGATCATCGAAGAAAGCATCTTTCGGCGAGTCTTCGACAATTTTACCCTCGTCCATAAAGATCACCCGATTCGCCACTTTACGGGCAAAGCCCATTTCGTGGGTCACCACCATCATGGTCATTCCTTCGTTCGCCAGTTCCACCATCACGTCCAGTACTTCGTTGATCATCTCCGGATCCAGCGCCGATGTCGGTTCGTCGAACAGCATCGCGATAGGATCCATGCACAATGCGCGAGCGATCGCCACACGCTGCTGCTGACCGCCAGAAAGCTGCGCCGGAAACTTATTGGCATGTGCGGAAAGCCCGACGCGCTCCAGTAATTTCAGGGCTTTTTCACGAGCGGGCGCTTTATCGCGTTTAAGCACTTTCACCTGCGCCAGGGTCAGGTTTTCAATAATCGACAAATGAGGGAACAGCTCGAAATGCTGGAACACCATCCCGACGCGGGAACGCAGCTTTGCCAGATCGGTTTTCTTATCATTAACCACGATACCATCGACGGTGATTTCACCTTGCTGCACCGGTTCGAGGCCGTTGACGGTTTTAATCAGTGTTGATTTGCCAGAGCCTGACGGACCACAAACCACCACTACTTCACCTTTTTTCACTTCGGTTGAGCAGTCGGTCAGCACCTGAAAGTGACCATACCATTTTGAAACATTTTTCAGGGTAATCATTATGCTGTCCTTCTTTTCAAGTAGCTGACCAACAACGATGCGCTAAGGCTAATAACGAAATAAACAAACCCGGCAAACAGAATCATTTCGACCTGTGTACCATCACGCTCACCAATGGTTGAGGCGGTACGGAAGAAATCGGCCAGAGATAACACATACACCAGCGAGGTATCCTGGAACAGTACGATGCCCTGAGTGAGCAGCAGCGGCACCATCGCGCGGAACGCCTGCGGCAGAATAATCAGTTTCATCGACTGCCAGTGAGTCATCCCCAACGCCAGCGCGGCGCTCGACTGCCCACGGGAAATACTTTGAATACCGGCACGGATAATCTCTGAATAGTAGGCCGCTTCAAACATCGAAAACGCCACCATCGCCGAAATTAAACGGATATCATTTTTTGGCGATAATCCCAGCACGTTTTGCAGAAAACCCGGCACAATCAGGTAAAACCATAGCAAAACCATGACTAACGGGATCGAACGGAACACGTTAACGTAGGCTTTGGCAAACCAGGCAATCGGCGCAAAGCTGGACAAGCGCATTACTGCCAGCAACGTACCCCACAAAATACCAATGACCACCGCCGTGATGGTGATTTTCAGGGTGATCACCAGCCCGTCGAGCAGATATGGCAGGGAAGGAACAATGGAACTCCAGTCAAACTCGTACATTATTTGCCCCCCATGTTGCCGGGCAGGCGAACTTTACGTTCAACCAGCGTCATCACCAGCATGATAAAAGCGTTAATCAACACATACGCCAGCGTAATGGCGGTAAATGACTCCCAGGCGTGGGCCGAGTAATCGAGCAATTTACCGGCCTGCGCCGCCATATCCACCAGACCGATGGTCGAGGCGATGGCGGAGTTTTTTACCAGGTTCATCATCTCAGAGGTCATTGGCGGGACGATAACGCGATAAGCGTTAGGCAACAGTACGTAGCGGTAAGCCTGCGGTAGCGTCAGACCCATTGCCAGCGCGGCATTTTTTTGCCCACGCGGCAGCGACTGAATCGCGGCGCGTACTTGTTCGCAAACACGAGCTGCAGTAAACAGTCCCAGACAGAGCATGGAGGAGAGGAAAAACTGAATATTGGGGTCTAGTTCTGCCTTAAACCACATGCCGATTTTTTCCGGCAACAGTTCAGGGATAACCAGATACCAGGTAAAGAATTGCACAATCAACGGCACGTTGCGGAACAGTTCGACATACAACGTACCCAGACCGGAGAGAAAACGGTTTGGAACGGTACGTAAAATGCCGAAAAATGAACCGACGAGGAAAGCGATAATCCAGGCGCAGATCGACAAAGCGATCGTCACCTGAAAACCACTCCAGATCCAACCAAGATAGGTGGTGTTGCCGAACGGGGCTTGTTGTAAAAAAATACCCCAGTTCCAGTCTATAGACATAAATCTACTCCAGAAAAAAGAGGGTAGCAGCGTTAACTGCTACCCTCGAAGATTGTTACCCAGCGTATTGCGGTTTTCAGGCCCGATGGGGAACGACCATCAGGCGTATAGTCTGTCCGTGCTACGTAACAATCGAGAGGGCTGGAATTTCCGCCCCTGGTTCTTGTAATTAGTTCAGTGCCTTGTCATTCGGTTCTTTGAACAGTGCTTTCATTTCGTCTGACAGTTCGAAATTCATGTTCAGGTTTTTCGGCGGAATTGGATTTTTGAACCACTTATCAAACCATTTTTCCGCTTCACCGGAGGTCTGCACCTGAGCGATAGTGTCATCCATCAGCTTTTTGAACTGCGGATCGTCTTTACGCAACATGCAACCGTAGGCTTCCTGAGACTGCGGCTTGCCGACGATTTCCCAGTTGTCTGGTTTCTTCGCTTTCGCTCGCTCACCGGCTAACAGAGCGTCATCCATCATAAAGGCAACGGCACGACCGCTTTCCAGGGTGCGGAAAGAGTCACCGTGATCTTTGGCGCTGATGATGCGCATATTCATTTTTTGCTCTTCATTCAGTTTGTTGAGCAAAACTTCAGAGGTAGTGCCGGAAGTAACGACTACGGCTTTGCCTTTCAGGTCGGCAAAATCTTTGATATCGCCGCCTTTTTTGGTCAGCAGGCGCGTACCGACCACGAAAATAGTGTCAGAGAAAGCCGCCTGTTTTTGGCGTTCGACGTTGTTGGTGGTTGAACCACATTCAAAATCGAAAGTGCCGTTTTGCAGCAGCGGAATACGGTTTTGTGAGGTGATCGGAATCAGTTTCACCTGCAAGTCCGGTTTATTGAGTTTCTTTTTCACTGCTTCAACAATGGCGTTGGAGTAATCCTGCGAGTAACCCACCACTTTTTGCTGATTGTCGTAATAAGAGAAAGGTACTGAAGATTCACGGTGACCGACGACAATCACACCGTTTTTGGCGATTTTGTCCAGCGTACTGCCCGCTGCCGGGGCGGCGTCATCTGCCTGTGCCAGGCCTGCGGAAAGCGCCAGGGCCAGGATTGCTGTGGCAGGTTTACGTAATTGCATATCCAACTCCTTTATCTTCTGCGTTAAGAACGCATGGATACCCGTTGTGAGTGTTTGTGTTGTTATCATCTGCAACTTTATTGTGCAGTGTTGTGTTTGTTAGGTAACATTTAGTTTGGCTAAATGTAAAGATATTGATGTTTTATTGTTTGTTTTTGCGAGATGCGCCGCACCATTCCGAAGCAAAATTCTTAAAATGCACTCTTTTGGTGCTACCGGTGGATTGCTGTGGTGCAACCGGGTTGTTCTGACGCGGGTTCAAGCTTTGCCTTGTATAACAAAGCAATAGATGTGCCAAAGTTGGATAGGGGAATTTTGTCATCCGGATAACGCACTGATACCACATCCGGCGAGCGTGCCGAAATACGGGATGTATTCCGGCACGATAAGAAGGGATTATTTACGTCGTTGATGCAGACTCATCAACACAGCGGCAAAACCAAACAGTGCCGTCAGTACCCACAGCGGCCAGTTGCCGGTACGTGCGTACGGTGTGAGTCCGGTAGTCGGCGTCACATTAGTGGTCAACACCTCGCGGGTGAATTGCGGGATCATCGCCTGAATCTCACCCTGCGGACCAATCACCGCCGTGATGCCATTATTGGTGCTACGCAGCAGCGGGCGCGCCAGCTCCAGCGCACGCATTCGCGCCATCTGAAAGTGCTGCCATGGGCCAATAGACTTACCAAACCACGCATCGTTGGAGATAGTCAGCAGATAGTCGGTATCCGGGCGGAAGTTATCGCGCACTTGCTCGCCGAGAATGATCTCGTAGCAAATAGCCGCAGTAAGCTCAATACCATTTACCGACAGCGGTGGTTGGATATATGGTCCACGGCTGAATGACGACATCGGCAGATCAAAGAACGGTGCTAACGGACGCAGAATCGACTCCAGCGGGACAAACTCGCCAAACGGCACCAGATGGTTTTTGTTATAGCGATCGGTCGATTCATAGCTGTACGGTGCACCTTTACCCAGCGTGATGATGGTGTTGTAGGTATCGTAGCGGTTCTGCTTATTGAGACGCGCGTCGACAATCCCGGTGACCAGCGAGCTACCTTTATCACGCAACTCACCGTCCAGTGCTTTGAGGAACGGCTGCTGATTAATTTCCAGGTCGGTTATCGCCGACTCCGGCCAGATAATCAGCGATGACTTGCCCATCAGCGGTGCCGTTGCGTTGTAGTAAATCTTCAGCGTATTGAGAAGCTGGCCTTCATCCCACTTCAGCGATTGCGGAATGTCGCCCTGAACCATCGAAACCTGAATGGTTTTCTCCGGTTGCGGGGTGAACCACTGGATGTAACGCAGCGGGAAGGGAAGGGCGAACAGCACGACGGCCACCACCAGCGGACGCCAGTTGCGTTTGACCAACGCCAGTGCCAGCAGGCCGCTTACCATCATCAGCAGGAAGTTAATGGCTTCCACGCCCATTATCGGTGCCAGTCCTTTTAACGGACCGTCAATCTGGCTATAGCCGAACTGCAACCACGGGAAGCCAGTCAGCACCCAACCGCGCAGAAACTCGGTCACTTGCCAGAGAGCAGGGGCGGCAATCGCCACGCGTAGCCAGGTGGTTTTCGGCCACAGACGCGACAGCACGCCAGCAAACAGTCCGGTATACAGCGACAAATACGCCGCCAGCAGCACCACCAGGAAGATGTTAACTGGGCCAGGCATTCCGCCAAAGGTCGCGATGCTGACATAGACCCAGTTAATACCGCTGCCAAACAGGCCAAATCCCCAGCAAAAGCCAATAGCGGCAGACTGGAGTGGACGGCGGTTAAAGGTGAGCGCCTGAAGTCCCATCAGCGAAATAATCGCCGCAGGCCAGACATCGTAAGGAGAGAAGGCCAGCGTTCCGCAGGCACCGAATAATAACGCCAGCAGCAGGCGAATGCGCTGGCGTTCAATTAATGAGGCAAAAGCCATGTAGTTATCTATCCAGTTTCGGTTTTATTCATCCAGCTTTGGCTGGGGTGAGTCATCCGGGATTTTGACATGAACCTGAATAATACGCCGACTGTCGGCCATCGCCACTTTGAACTGGTAACCGTCGATGTCGATGGTTTCGCCACGCGCCGGGAGATGCCCAAATGCCTGCATCACTAGACCGCCGATGGTGTCGACTTCTTCATCGCTAAAGTGGGTGCCGAAGGCTTCGTTGAAATCTTCGATGGAAGCCAGTGCGCGCACGGTCCAGGTATGACGACTCAGCTGACGGAAGTCGATATCATCTTCTTCGTCATACTCGTCTTCAATCTCACCAACAATCAGTTCCAGGATATCTTCAATGGTCACCAGACCGGAAACCCCACCGAATTCGTCAATGACGATCGCCATGTGGTAACGCTGAGAGCGAAACTCTTTCAGCATCCGGTCTACGCGCTTACTTTCAGGAACGACAACCGCCTGACGTAACACTTTGTCCATGCTGAAGGCTTCAGCATCGCTGCGCATAAACGGCAGCAAGTCTTTCGCCATCAGAATCCCTTCAATGTGATCTTTGTCTTCGCTAATCACCGGGAAACGTGAGTGGGCGGACTCGATGATGACATCAAGGCATTCGTCCAGCGTCTGGTTGCGTTTCAGGGTAATCATCTGGGAGCGGGGGATCATGATGTCGCGAACGCGTTGGTCTGCGATGTCCATCACCCCTTCGAGCATATCGCGCGTATCTTCGTCGATAAGGTCGTTCTGCCCGGAATCACGGATCAGCGCCAGCAGTTCGTCACGGTTTTTCGGTTCACCGTGGAAAAGTTGGCTGAGTAACAGGGAGAAAAATCCCTTCTTGTTGCTTATCGTGTCACTACTGTGTGAATTGTCGTCGCTCATGGCGTCGTATGGGTTCTCATGTTAGTTAATCAAAACGCCGTCGTTAATCACCAACGGCGGGGACGTCTGCCAGTCAAATGCCTGGCAAATTATTCTTTCTCGGCAATGTACGGATCCTCATAGCCCAGAGCAAGCATAATCTCTGTTTCGAGGGCTTCCATTTCTTCTGCTTCGTCGTCTTCGATGTGATCGTAACCTAACAAATGCAGACTGCCGTGCACCACCATATGCGCCCAGTGCGCTTCCAGTGGTTTGCCTTGCTCTTGTGCTTCCTTCTCAACGACCTGACGGCAGATAACCAGATCACCCAGCAGCGACATCTCCATGCCAGGCGGTACTTCAAACGGGAAGGAGAGCACGTTGGTCGGCTTATCCTTACCGCGATAGGTCAGATTGAGACTGTGGCTTTCGGCGGTATCGACCACGCGAATAGTCACTTCCGATTCTTCCTGAAACTGCGGGATCACCGCATTCAGCCATGTCTGAAACTGGCTCTCTTCCGGTAACCCGGAATTATCTTCACATGCCAGTTGTAAATCGAGGATCACCTGACTCATTTTTGTTCCTGTTCTTCGCGCTTGCGTTCTGCTGCCAGCGCCGCTTTTCGTTTTTGCTCGGCTTCTTCCCAGGCTTCATAAGCGTTAACGATACGCGCTACCACCGGGTGACGAACCACGTCTTCGCTGTGGAAGAAGTTAAAGCTGATCTCTTCGACATCGGCTAACACTTCGATAGCGTGACGTAAACCTGATTTAGTATTACGCGGTAAGTCGATCTGCGTGACATCGCCGGTAATAACCGCTTTTGAGTTAAAACCGATACGAGTCAGGAACATCTTCATCTGTTCGATGGTGGTGTTCTGGCTCTCATCAAGAATGATAAACGCGTCGTTCAGCGTACGGCCACGCATATAGGCCAGTGGCGCGACTTCAATAACGTTGCGCTCAATCAGCTTCTCGACTTTCTCAAAGCCCAACATTTCAAACAGCGCGTCATACAGCGGGCGCAGATACGGGTCCACTTTCTGGCTTAAATCGCCAGGCAGGAAGCCCAGTTTCTCACCGGCTTCTACCGCCGGACGAGTCAGCAGAATACGGCGAATTTCCTGACGCTCCAGGGCATCAACTGCCGCAGCCACTGCCAGGTAGGTTTTACCCGTACCCGCCGGGCCAACGCCGAAGGTAATGTCATGGTCGAGAATATTGGCGATGTACTGCGCCTGGTTTGGCGTGCGCGGCTTGATTACGCCGCGTTTGGTTTTGATATTGACCGCTTTGCCGTACTCCGGCACGCTCTCCGCGCTTTGCTCCAGTACCCGCGCTTCTTTAATCGCAAGGTGGATCTGTTCCGGTTCAATATCCTGAATCTGACCGCGCATCGGGGCTGTATCGACATACAGGCTACGCAGAATGTCTGCCGCAGCGGTGACGCAAATCGGACGGCCGGTCAGTTTAAAGTGGTTATCGCGGCGATTGATTTCGATGCCGAGACGGCGTTCGAGTTGTTTGATGTTGTCATCAAACGGGCCGCACAGGCTCAACAGACGTGCGTTGTCTGCTGGCTCCAGAGTGATTTCGCGAGTGTCTATGTTCAAACCGTTCCTCTTATCTGTATGCCGCCGGAAGCTGAACATTCACCGGCCTATAAGGAAATTATTCACGCCACAGGAAAAAGGCGCAAGCATTGCGATAAAGATGGGGATAAAGAGAGAAAAAACAAGGCCCACCGGAACGGCGGGCCTGAGAATTACGGCTGATAATAACCCACGCCAAGGTCGTTTTCTTTGCGGGTACGGGCAATCACCGATTCCGGTGTTTCTGCCACGCGCAGACCCATTTCATCTTCAGTTCGCACCACTTTACCGCGCAGAGAGTTCGGGTAGACGTCGGTAATTTCTACATCGACGAATTTACCGATCATATCCGGCGTGCCTTCGAAGTTAACCACGCGGTTATTTTCAGTACGACCGGAAAGCTCCATGATGCTCTTACGCGATGTACCTTCTACCAGAATACGCTGGGTGGTGCCGAGCATACGGCGGCTCCATGCCATCGCTTGCTGATTAATGCGCTCTTGCAGAATATACAGACGCTGCTTCTTCTCTTCTTCCGGAACATCATCAACCATATCGGCGGCAGGCGTTCCTGGACGTGCAGAGAAGATAAAGCTGTAGCTCATGTCGAAATTGACGTCGGCAATCAGCTTCATCGTTTTTTCGAAGTCTTCGGTGGTTTCGCCCGGGAAGCCGACAATGAAGTCAGAACTGATCTGAATATCAGGACGCGCCGCACGCAATTTACGGATGATCGCTTTGTACTCCAGCGCCGTGTGGGTACGTCCCATCAGGTTTAGAATGCGATCGGAACCGCTCTGAACCGGCAGATGCAGGAAGCTCACCAGCTCCGGCGTGTCGCGGTACACTTCGATGATATCGTCGGTGAATTCGATCGGATGGCTGGTGGTAAAGCGAATACGATCGATCCCGTCGATCGCCGCAACCAGACGCAGCAGATCGGCAAACGATCCGGTGGTGCCGTCGTAGTTCTCACCACGCCAGGCGTTCACGTTCTGACCGAGCAGGTTGACTTCACGCACGCCCTGAGCCGCAAGCTGGGCAATCTCAAACAGAATATCGTCGGAAGGACGGCTTACCTCTTCACCACGGGTGTAAGGCACCACACAGTAGGTGCAATATTTATTGCAGCCTTCCATGATGGAGACAAACGCGGTTGGTCCTTCGGCACGCGGTTCCGGCAGACGGTCAAACTTCTCGATTTCCGGGAAGCTGATATCTACAACCGGGCTGCGGTCGCCGCGTACGGAGTTGATCATCTCCGGCAGACGGTGCAGCGTTTGCGGCCCAAAAATAATATCAACATAGTGGGCGCGCTGGCGAATGTGCTCGCCTTCTTGCGATGCAACGCAGCCGCCGACGCCGATAATCAGGTCTGGATTCTTCTCTTTTAACAGTTTCCAGCGACCCAACTGATGGAAGACTTTTTCCTGAGCCTTCTCGCGGATTGAGCAGGTGTTCAGCAGCAGCACATCCGCTTCTTCCGCCACGTCGGTCAGTTGATAGCCGTGGGTGGCATCCAGCAGATCGGCCATCTTCGATGAATCGTACTCGTTCATCTGACAGCCCCAGGTTTTAATATGGAGTTTTTTGGTCATCGACTTGCTCTTGCGAAATAGTAGCCAGGAATGCAGGGCGCATAGTGTAATGCTTTGCTGCCGTTGTGACCAGTATGAGCGTTATCAGCCCTTGGGGGTAAAAATCCTGTAAACTTAAAGCATATTGCTAACAGGATGATTGACCATGACAAATCAACCAACGGAAATTACCATTGTCGGCGGAGGAATGGTCGGCGGCGCACTGGCGCTGGGACTGGCACAGCACGGATTTTCGGTAACGGTAATCGAGCACGCAGAACCTGCGCCGTTTGTCGCTGACAGCCAGCCGGATGTGCGGATCTCGGCGATTAGTGCGGCTTCGGTATCATTGCTTAAAGGTTTAGGCGTCTGGGACGCGGTACAGGCCATGCGTTGCCATCCTTATCGCAGACTGGAAACGTGGGAGTGGGAAACGGCGCATGTGGTGTTTGATGCAGCCGAATTGAAGCTGCCGTTGCTTGGCTATATGGTGGAAAACACTGTCCTGCAACAGGCGCTGTGGCAGGCGCTGGAAGCGCATCCGAAAGTAACGTTACGTGTGCCAGGCTCACTGATTGCTCTGCATCGCCATAATGATCTTCAGGAACTGGAACTGAAGGGGGGCGAAGTGATCCAGGCGAAGCTGGTGATTGGCGCTGACGGTGCAAATTCGCAGGTGCGGCAAATGGCGGGAATTGGCGTTCATGCCTGGCAGTATGCGCAGTCGTGTATGTTGATTAGCGTACAGTGCGAGAATGATCCCGGCGACAGCACCTGGCAGCAGTTTACTCCGGACGGGCCGCGCGCGTTTCTGCCGCTGTTTGATAACTGGGCATCGCTGGTGTGGTACGACTCACCAGCGCGTATTCGCCAGTTGCAGAATATGAATATGGCGCAGCTCCAGGCGGAAATCGCGAAGCATTTCCCGTCACGTCTGGGTTATGTAACGCCGCTTGCTGCTGGTGCGTTTCCGCTGACGCGCCGCCATGCGTTGCAGTATGTGCAGCCAGGGCTTGCGCTGGTGGGCGATGCGGCGCACACCATTCATCCGCTGGCGGGGCAGGGGGTGAATCTTGGTTATCGCGATGTTGATGCGCTGATTGACGTTCTGGTGAACGCCCGCAGCTATGGCGAAGCGTGGGCCAGTTATCCTGTCCTCAAGCGTTACCAGATGCGGCGCATGGCGGATAACTTCATTATGCAAAGCGGTATGGATCTGTTTTATGCCGGATTCAGCAATAATCTGCCACCACTGCGTTTTATGCGTAATCTCGGGTTAATGGCGGCGGAGCGTGCTGGCGTATTGAAACGGCAGGCGCTGAAATATGCGTTAGGGTTATAGCCTTACAACATTGCCGGATGCATGCCAACTGTAGGTCGGATAAGACGCATCAGCGTCGCATCCGACTTTGAAGAATAAGACGTGTCAACATCGTATTCGACATTGAATATACGCAGAAAAGCAAAAAGCTCGCCGAAGCGAGCTTTTTTAATGTGGCTGGGGTACGAGGATTCGAACCTCGGAATGCCGGAATCAGAATCCGGTGCCTTACCGCTTGGCGATACCCCAACTGGGTGCACTTACAATATAAGTGTCTTGAATAAATTGGCTGGGGTACGAGGATTCGAACCTCGGAATGCCGGAATCAGAATCCGGTGCCTTACCGCTTGGCGATACCCCAACAAATTTGTTTTTGAATTTGCCGAATGCATTCGACACATTCAGAATTTGGTGGCTACGACGGGATTCGAACCTGTGACCCCATCATTATGAGTGATGTGCTCTAACCAACTGAGCTACGTAGCCAGATTGTTTCTTCGATGGCTGGGGTACCTGGATTCGAACCAGGGAATGCCGGTATCAAAAACCGGTGCCTTACCGCTTGGCGATACCCCAATAACCGGGCGGTGAACCGCTTACTCGAAGAAGATGGCTGGGGTACCTGGATTCGAACCAGGGAATGCCGGTATCAAAAACCGGTGCCTTACCGCTTGGCGATACCCCATCCGTACAACGCTTTCTGGTGAATGGTGCGGGAGGCGAGACTTGAACTCGCACACCTTGCGGCGCCAGAACCTAAATCTGGTGCGTCTACCAATTTCGCCACTCCCGCAAAAAAGATGGTGGCTACGACGGGATTCGAACCTGTGACCCCATCATTATGAGTGATGTGCTCTAACCAACTGAGCTACGTAGCCATCTTTTTTTTCGCGATACCTTATCGGCGTTGCGGGGCGCATTATGCGTATAGAGCCTTGCAGCGTCAACCTCTTTTTCAAGGAAAATTGCACGAAAGTGACTGTTTGGTTAGGTTGCGAACAGCGTGGCGCTATATTCGTCAATTATTGTTTACTTTGTGTTTTTTCCCCACCCTACAGCCATTCTTTTGTCATACAGGATGAAATTCGGAATTCAACAATAGTGGTAGGAAATTAATCTATGAAATACTGGCCCGTTGCAACAGGACAGGGCAGGGATCGCTACGCCTGCATCTCTGCTACCACTTCAGGCGATTTATTGAGGGAATACTATGCTGCGTTTTATGACGGCGCTGATGGGGGCGTTATTACTCATGCAATCTGCGTTTGCCGATACGGTCAAACCGGAAATCGGTAAATATGTTTTTGGCTATCGTGGGCAGGAAGGCGCTGTGGTGTGGATGATGCGGATAGGGCCGAAAGCCTCTAATGAAGCCCTCATTCAGGTATCGCATGTTGATAATGACATCGATGGCCAGATTTTTCGCTGTAAAGTGAAAGCATTACAGGAAGGTGAAAAATCCTATACCGCCGTAATTAAGGGCAAATCTTTTGAGTTATTACGCCTGAAAGAGGGGAATGGCAGCCTGCATATTCCGGATGAGCAGGCGACCTGGTCGGTGGCCTACAGTGATGAGTTGTCAAACAGTGATGTGGCAAACCCGGAACATTTCCTTACTGCATATGAGAATCAACAAGCAGCTCAATAACTGAAACAGCCCCGGGTTTCTCCGGGGCAGTACCGCCTTTCTTACTTATAGGCCGACTGGTGAACGCCAACCGCACGACCAGACGGATCGTCCATTTTCTTGAACGCCTCATCCCATTCAATCGCTTTAGCGGAAGAACACGCGACGGACGGGCCGCCCGGTACGCACTCAGCGGCGCTCGGTAGCGGGAACAGTTCTTCAAAGATCTCCCGGTACAGATACGCTTCTTTTGAGGTCGGCGTGTTGTACGGGAAGCGGAAACGGGCAGTTTCCAGTTGTTGATCAGAAACCTGTTGCGCCGCCACTTCTTTCAGAGTGTCTATCCAGCTGTAACCGACGCCATCGGAAAACTGCTCTTTCTGACGCCAGGCCACACTTGCAGGCAGGTACGACTCAAAACATTCACGCAGGATGTGTTTTTCCATCTTGCCGTTACCGCACATTTTATCCTGCGGGTTAATACGCATCGCCACGTCGAGGAATTTTTTGTCGAGGAACGGAACGCGTGCTTCCACGCCCCAGGCTGACATCGCTTTGTTGGCACGCGCGCAGTCATACATATGCAGGGCCAGCAGTTTACGCACCGTCTCTTCATGCAGTTCTTTAGCGTTCGGCGCTTTGTGGAAGTAGAGATAACCGCCAAACACTTCATCAGAACCTTCACCGGACAGTACCATTTTAATGCCCATCGCTTTGATCTTACGCGACATTAAATACATCGGTGTTGAAGCGCGAATAGTGGTCACATCATAGGTTTCAATGTGGTAAATCACGTCGCGGATGGCGTCCAGACCTTCCTGTACAGTGAAGTGAATTTCATGATGCACAGTGCCCAGATGGTTTGCCACTTCCTGGGCTGCCTTCAGATCCGGTGAACCCGGCAGACCTACAGCAAAGGAGTGCAGCTGCGGCCACCAGGCTTCAGAGCGTTCCTGATCTTCCACGCGACGGGCGGCGTATTTCTTGGTGATCGCGGAAATAATTGAGGAATCCAGACCACCAGAAAGCAGCACACCGTAAGGCACATCAGACATCAGATGGCTTTTAACGGAATCTTCCAGTGCCTGACGCAGCTCGTTTTTGTCGGTCACGTTATCTTTCACCGCATCGTAGTCGAACCAGTCGCGGTGATAATAAGAACGGATTTCGCCGTCCTGACTCCACAAATAGCTCCCCGCCGGGAACTCTTTAATCGTGCGGCATACCGGCACCAGGGCTTTCATTTCTGAGGCCACATACAGCTGACCATGTTCGTCATAGCCCATATACAGTGGGATGATCCCCAGATGGTCGCGACCAATCAGATACGCATCTTTTTCGCTGTCGTACAGGGCAAAAGCGAACATGCCCTGCAAATCGTCGAGAAATTCCGGCCCTTTTTCCTGATACAGCGCGAGGATCACTTCACAGTCAGACCCGGTCTGGAACTGGTAACGATCGCCATATTCAGCGCGCAATGCCTGGTGGTTGTAGATTTCACCGTTTACTGCCAGCACATGAGTTTTTTGTTGGTTGTAGAGAGGTTGCGCCCCCGCGTTAACGTCAACAATGGACAGACGTTCGTGGGCGAGAATGGCGTTATCGCTGGCATAAATACCGGACCAGTCCGGGCCACGATGACGCATCAGGCGTGACAGCTCGAGTGCTTTCTTACGCAGCTCAACTGCGTCTGTTTTGATATCGAATACGCCAAAAATTGAACACATAACCTTCTCCGTTAACCTGGTATTTGTTGCTTGTTGTGTTTGCTTGTTTAAAAAAATGCCGCAAAGCAGCACTGTGCGCAAGCGATTTGGCAGGGGGAAAATAAAAAACGTAATAGTGATTGCTGATTGATGAAAAAAGGTAGGGTGTAGAGGCATGTTTATTGATGGATCGATAATTTTTTGCAGGTTTTATTGAATGGACGAGTTTTGGTAAGCGGTAAAAATAAGAAACCACGCCCTGAGGCGTGGTTGCTATTCAGATAACGTCGATTTCAGCGACCGACGGGTAAATCCAGCTTGGGCGGAACGGCATACTGTCGATATCGTCGAGCGATGAAACACCAGAAAGCACCAGAATCGTCTCCAGACCGGCCTGGAAGCCCGCCAGAATGTCGGTGCGCAAGTTATCGCCGACAATCACCGTTTCTTCCGAATGTGCCTGCATTTTGTTTAATGCTGCGCGGATGATCCACGGACTCGGTTTACCAACATAGAACGGTTTACGCCCGGAGATTTTTTCGATGCCTGCACACAACGCGCCACAGGCCGGATAAAAACCGCGCCCGTGGGTGTCCGGGTTGGTGGCGATAAAGCGTGCACCGTTAGCGACGAAATACGCCGCTTTATGCATCATGTCCCAGTTATAGGAGCGCGTTTCGCCAACAATCACGAAATCAGGGTTCACATCGGTAATAGTGAAACCGGCTTTGTATAGCTCATGGATCAGTGCCCCTTCGCCCACCACATACGCTTTCTTACCTTCCTGGCGACGCAGGAAATCGGCGGTCGCCATTGCGGAGGTATAAAACACGCTGTCCGGCACATCGACACCGGCAGTGGCAAAACGGTTCGCCAGATCTTGCCCGGTCTGCGAAGGATAGTTGGTCAGCAACACCAGCGGCAGGCCTTTATCCATAATCCCGTGCAAAAATTCCGCTGCACCCGGTACGGCGACGTTATCGTGCATCAGCACGCCGTCGATATCGCAAATTACATTTTTAATGGTCATGGACTACCCAGAATATTGACAACAATAAGCGCCACTATAAAAGCACATTAATTTTCCAGCAAATGCTGGAGCAAAATACCGTTGAGCATGGCGCGTTTTACCAGCGCAAAAGCGCCGATTGCCGAGCGGTGATCCAGCTCAGAACGCACCACGGGCAGATTAGTACGAAATGCCTTCAATGCCTGGGTATTAATGCAGCTTTCAATAGCAGGGAGCAGCACTTTATCGGCTTCGGTGATCTCACCAGCGATAACAATTTTTTGCGGATTAAATAAGTTGATAGCAATGGCGATGGTTTTACCCAGATGACGACCAACATATTCAATCACTTCCGACGCCAGACCGTCGCCTTTGTTCGCGGCTTTGCAGATAGTTTTGATGGTGCAGTCGTCCAGTGGCACACGGCTCTGGTAGCCCTGCTTTAACAGATTCAACACCCGTTGTTCAATGGCAGCGTTGGCGGCGATAGTTTCCAGGCAGCCAAAGTTGCCGCAGTGGCAGCGTTCACCCAGCGGTTCGACCTGAATATGGCCAATTTCACCGACGTTGCCGTTGCGGCCAATAAAAATGCGCCCATTAGAGATAATCCCGGCCCCGGTCCCGCGATGGACACGCACCAGAATGGAATCTTCGCAATCCTGACTTGCACCGAAGTAGTGCTCTGCCAGTGCCAGACTACGGATATCGTGACCGACGAAACAGGTCACTTTAAAACGCTCTTCCAGTGCTTCTACCAGTCCCCAGTTTTCCACCTGAATATGCGGCATGTAATGAATTTTGCCGCTGTCCGGGTCAACAAGCCCTGGCAGGATCACGGAAATGGCGATCAGCTCGCGCAGTTTGCGCTGGTAGCTATCAATAAACTGAGCAATAGCATTCAGCAGGGCATGTTCCAGCGTCTGCTGGGTACGTTCTGGCAGCGGGTAATGTTCTTCTGCCAGCACTTTGCTGCTGAGATCAAACAGGGTGATGGTGGCGTCGTGACGACCAAGCCGTACGCCGATTGCGTGGAAATTGCGGGTTTCGGTGACGATAGAGATAGCGCGGCGGCCCCCGGTGGAGGCCTGCTGATCAACTTCTTTAATCAGCCCGCGTTCGATAAGCTGACGCGTAATTTTTGTTACGCTGGCGGGGGCAAGCTGGCTTTGCTCGGCAATCTGAATCCGCGAGATTGGCCCATACTGGTCAATCAGGCGATAAACCGCCGCGCTGTTAAGCTGTTTTACGAGATCAACATTACCTATCTGAGCTTGTCCGCCTGGTGTCATACTTTCTCTTATTGAGTTACGACCTCGTTACCGTTAACGATGGTCTTGGTGATTTTAAAATCAGGTGTGAATGCAGTCAGGTTGGCTACTTTACCTGCGGCGAGTGCACCGAGACGTTTCTCAACGCCAATCGCACGCGCCGGATAGAGCGTCGCCATACGCAGCACTTCATCCAGTGCGATACCACAATGTTCGACCAGATTACGCACGCCTTCAATCATGGTTAAGGATGAACCGCTTAACGTACCGTTCTCATCCACACAAAGTCCGTTACGGTAGTATATTGTTTTACCCGCAAAAATGAACTGTTCAATGTTGGCACCTGCTGGTGCGGTGGCGTCGGTAACCAGGCACAGTTTGTCGCCTTTCAGACGTTTAGCGTTGCGAATGTTGGCGTAATCAACATGCAGGCCATCAGCGATAATACCGCAATAAATGTCAGCTTCGTCGAGAATCGCGCCCGCCAGGCCCGGTTCACGACCGGTAATATACGGCATCGCGTTATACAGATGAGTGGCAAAGGTAATCCCCGCGCGGAAACCGGCTTTTGCTTCTTTCAACGTCGCGTTGGAGTGACCGGCAGAAACCACAATCCCGGCATTTGCCAGTTTACTGATCACTTCCGCAGGAACCATTTCCGGTGCCAGCGTCACTTTGGTAATGACGTCGGCGTTCTCACACAGGAAATCGACCAGCGCGGCATCAGGCTTACGCACAAAATTCGGATTATGGGTGCCTTTTTTTACCAGATTCAGCCACGGACCTTCCAGATGCAGACCTAACGCCTGATTCGGATGTTTTGCCAGGTACTCGCGCATAACGCGCACGCCCTGTTTCATCAGCTCGTCGCTGGTGGTGATAAGCGTCGGCAAATAGTTAGTACAGCCTGATTTCTCATTGGCTTTCTGCATGATTTCCAGCGTTTCTACGCTGACCGCTTCAGCAGTATCGTTAAACTGCACGCCGCCGCAGCCGTTTAACTGCACATCGATAAAACCGGGGGAGAGAATGGCCCCGTTCAGTGAACGTTGTTCGATCTCTGGCGGCAGTTCCGCTACCGGACAGACGCTTTTAATCAGGCCAGCAGCGATTACAACCGCGTGGTCATCAAGAAATTCGTGACCGGTAAAGATCCGGCCCTGGGTTAATGCATACATTCTGACCCCCGATTTAAAAAAATATTACCCTGAGCAATGCGTCAGGGCAGGGATAATAATTACAGACCTTTGATGTTTTCTGCTTCTAACTCATTGAAATATCTTAAAGTCTTAACTTTCAGCTCCATGGTGGAAGGTTCATCGCACACCATGATGGCTTTCGGATGCAGTTGCAGACAGCTGATGGTCCACATGTGGTTCACGCAACCTTCAACGGCGGCTTGCAGCGCCAGTGCTTTCTGGCTGCCCAGCACCAGAATCATTACTTCTTCGGCATCCAACAATGTACCAACACCGACAGTCAGGGCATATTTTGGCACCTGATTGACATCGTTATCAAAGAAACGAGAGTTCGCGACGCGAGTGTCATGAGTCAGGGTTTTGATACGAGTACGAGAAGCCAGAGAAGACGCTGGTTCGTTAAATGCAATATGACCGTCGTTACCTACACCGCCCATAAACAGATGAATTTTTCCGTAAGAACGGATTTTTTCTTCATACTGGCGGCACTCGGCGTCGATATCCGGGGCGTTGCCGTTGAGAAGGTTGATGTTTTCTGCTGGAATATCAACGTGATCGAAGAAATTACGGTGCATAAAGCTGTAGTAGCTTTCCGGATGCTCTTTCGGCAGACCGACATATTCGTCCATGTTGAAGGTGACAACGTGCTTAAAGCTGACCTGGCCTGCTTTATGCATTTCAACTAACGCTTTGTAGGTGGTCATCGGCGTGCCGCCAGTCGGCAGACCCAGAACAAACGGACGATCGGCTGTCGGTTTGAACGCATTGATACGATTGACGATATGGCGAGCAGCCCATTTGCCGACCTGTTCAGCGGTAGTCAGGGGGATCAGTCTCATTATTCACCTCAGTAAGTAAAAAGTAAGCCGTTGGCGGATTAGGCATCTTTAAGCGTAACCTGGATTTGCGCAGACAGGCGTCAATCCGACCTGATTTTTTGAATGATAAAATAAGTTTTCTGGTTTAGCCAGTAAAAGGGAGTGATGATAACGATATTTGGTGACAAAACTCACAAAAGACACGCGTTTAATTTGCGATACGAATTAAATTTTCACACACTCTGTAGCAGATGATCTAACAATCTGATTACAGAACATCGGCAGTACAATTTGCAGCAAAATAAAAATACGGCTTTAAACGAGCCAAATAGGGTTCTCGTAGGGGGAATAAGATGAATATTTTAGGTTTTTTCCAGCGACTCGGTAGGGCGTTACAGCTCCCTATCGCGGTGCTGCCGGTGGCGGCACTGTTGCTGCGATTCGGTCAGCCAGATTTACTTAACGTTGCGTTTATTGCCCAGGCGGGCGGTGCGATTTTTGATAACCTCGCATTAATCTTCGCCATCGGTGTGGCATCCAGCTGGTCGAAAGACAGCGCAGGTGCGGCGGCGCTGGCGGGTGCGGTCGGTTACTTTGTGTTAACCAAAGCGATGGTGACCATCAACCCAGAAATTAACATGGGTGTACTGGCGGGTATCATTACCGGTCTGGTCGGTGGTGCTGCCTATAACCGTTGGTCCGATATTAAACTGCCGGACTTCCTGAGCTTCTTCGGCGGCAAACGTTTTGTGCCGATCGCCACCGGCTTCTTCTGCCTGGTGCTGGCGGCCATTTTTGGTTACGTCTGGCCACCGGTACAGCACGCTATCCATGCAGGCGGCGAATGGATCGTTTCTGCGGGCGCGCTGGGTTCCGGTATCTTTGGTTTCATCAACCGTCTGCTGATCCCAACCGGTCTGCATCAGGTGCTGAACACCATCGCCTGGTTCCAGATTGGTGAATTCACCAACGCGGCGGGTACGGTTTTCCACGGCGACATTAACCGCTTCTATGCCGGTGACGGCACCGCGGGGATGTTCATGTCCGGCTTCTTCCCGATTATGATGTTCGGTCTGCCGGGCGCGGCGCTGGCGATGTACTTCGCAGCACCGAAAGAGCGTCGTCCGATGGTTGGCGGTATGCTGCTTTCTGTTGCTGTTACTGCGTTCCTGACCGGTGTGACTGAGCCGCTGGAATTCCTGTTCATGTTCCTTGCACCGCTGCTGTACCTCCTGCACGCACTGCTGACGGGTATCAGCCTGTTTGTGGCAACGCTGCTGGGTATCCATGCTGGCTTCTCCTTCTCTGCGGGGGCTATCGACTACGCGTTGATGTATAACCTGCCGGCCGCCAGCCAGAACGTCTGGATGCTGCTGGTGATGGGGGTTGTGTTCTTCGCTATCTACTTCGTGGTGTTCAGTGTGGTTATCCGCATGTTCAATCTGAAAACGCCGGGTCGCGAAGATAAAGAAGACGAGATCGTTACTGAAGAAGCCAACAGCAATACCGAGGAAGGCCTGACTCAACTGGCGACCAACTATATTGCTGCGGTTGGCGGTACTGACAACCTGAAAGCGATTGACGCCTGTATCACCCGTCTGCGTCTGACCGTGGCTGACTCTGCCCGCGTTAACGATACGATGTGTAAACGTCTGGGTGCTTCTGGGGTAGTGAAACTGAACAAACAGACTATTCAGGTGATTGTTGGCGCGAAAGCGGAATCCATTGGCGATGCAATGAAGAAAGTCGTTGCCCGTGGTCCGGTAGCAGCCGCCTCTGCTGAAACTGCGCCTGCAACTACCGTGCCTGTAGCAAAACCGCAGGCCGTACCAAACGCGGTGTCTGTCGCGGAGCTGGTATCGCCGATTACCGGTGATGTTGTGGCGCTGGATCAGGTTCCTGACGAAGCATTTGCCAGCAAAGCGGTGGGTGACGGTGTGGCGGTGAAACCGACGGATAAAATCGTCGTATCGCCAGCCGCAGGGACAATCGTAAAAATCTTCAACACCAATCACGCGTTCTGCCTGGAAACCGAAAAAGGCGCTGAGATTGTCGTCCATATGGGTATCGACACCGTAGCGCTGGAAGGCAAAGGCTTTAAACGTTTGGTGGAAGAGGGGGCGCAAGTAAGCGCAGGGCAACCGATTCTGGAAATGGATCTGGATTACCTGAACGCTAACGCCCGTTCGATGATTAGCCCGGTGGTTTGCAGCAATATCGACGATTTCAGCGGCCTTATCATTAAAGCTCAGGGTCATGTTGTGGCGGGTCAAACGCCGCTGTATGAAATCAAAAAGTAATCTGCTTCATGCCTGATGCGACGCATGACGCGTCTTATCAGGCCTACAAAAGCTCAGTCCAGGTTGGATAAGACGCTTAAGCGTCGCATCCAACAATGACGCAGGACTGGCAAAAGCGGTGGAGATCTTCTCTGCCGCTTTTTTTTTCATCAATCATCCCCATAATCTCAGTGAGATTTTCGATTTTCACTAACTAACAGTTGTCAGCCTGTCCCGCTTATAAGATCATACGCCGTTATACGTTGTTTACGCTTTGAGGAATCCACGATGAGTGAGGCAGAAGCCCGCCCGACTAACTTTATCCGTCAGATCATCGATGAAGATCTGGCCAGTGGTAAGCACACCACAGTACACACCCGTTTCCCGCCGGAGCCGAATGGCTATCTGCATATTGGCCATGCGAAATCTATCTGCCTGAACTTCGGGATCGCCCAGGACTATAAAGGCCAGTGCAACCTGCGTTTCGACGACACTAACCCGGTAAAAGAAGATATCGAGTATGTCGATTCGATCAAAAACGACGTAGAGTGGTTAGGTTTTCACTGGTCTGGTAACGTCCGTTACTCCTCCGATTATTTTGATCAGCTCCACGCCTATGCGATCGAACTGATCAATAAAGGCCTGGCGTATGTTGATGAACTGACACCGGAACAGATCCGCGAATATCGTGGCACCCTGACTCAGCCGGGTAAAAACAGCCCGTACCGCGACCGCAGCGTTGAAGAGAACCTGGCGCTGTTCGAAAAAATGCGTACCGGTGGTTTTGAAGAAGGTAAAGCCTGCCTGCGCGCGAAAATCGACATGGCTTCGCCGTTTATCGTGATGCGCGATCCGGTGCTGTACCGCATTAAGTTTGCTGAACACCACCAGACCGGTAACAAGTGGTGCATCTACCCGATGTACGACTTCACCCACTGCATCAGCGATGCGCTGGAAGGTATTACGCACTCTCTGTGTACGCTGGAATTCCAGGACAACCGTCGCCTGTATGACTGGGTGCTGGATAACATCACCATTCCTGTTCACCCGCGCCAGTACGAATTCTCGCGCCTGAATCTGGAATACACCGTGATGTCCAAGCGTAAGCTGAACCTGCTGGTGACCGACAAGCACGTTGAAGGCTGGGATGATCCTCGTATGCCGACCATTTCCGGTCTGCGTCGTCGTGGTTACACTGCGGCTTCTATTCGTGAGTTCTGCAAACGCATTGGCGTGACCAAGCAGGACAACACCATTGAGATGGCGTCGCTGGAATCCTGCATTCGTGAAGATCTCAACGAAAACGCCCCGCGCGCAATGGCAGTTATCGATCCGGTGAAACTGGTTATCGAAAACTATCAGGGCGAAGGCGAAATGGTCACCATGCCGAACCATCCGAACAAACCGGAAATGGGCAGCCGTCAGGTGCCGTTTAGCGGTGAGATTTGGATCGACCGCGCCGATTTCCGCGAAGAAGCTAACAAGCAGTACAAACGTCTGGTGCTGGGTAAAGAAGTGCGTCTGCGTAATGCTTACGTCATTAAGGCTGAACGCGTGGAGAAAGATGCCGAAGGCAACATCACCACCATCTTCTGTACTTATGACGCCGACACCTTAAGCAAAGATCCGGCAGATGGTCGTAAAGTGAAAGGCGTTATTCACTGGGTGAGCGCGGCACATGCGCTGCCGGTTGAAATCCGCCTGTACGATCGTCTGTTCAGCGTGCCGAACCCAGGTGCTGCGGATGATTTCCTGTCGGTGATTAACCCGGAATCGCTGGTGATCAAACAGGGCTTTGCTGAACCGTCGCTGAAAGACGCGGTAGCGGGCAAAGCATTCCAGTTTGAGCGTGAAGGTTATTTCTGCCTCGACAGCCGCCATTCTACGGCGGAAAAACCGGTATTTAACCGCACCGTTGGGCTGCGTGATACCTGGGCGAAAGTAGGCGAGTAGTTTTAAGTTCTACCAGGCCGGGTGAGGCATTTACGCCACATCCGGCAAGAAACATAGAAACAGTTTCAAACGCTAAATTGCCTGATGCGCTACGCTTATCAGGCCTACATGATCTCTGCCATATATTGAATTTGCGTGCTTTTGTAGGCCGGATAAGGCGTTCACGCCGCATCCGGCAAGAAATAGCAAACAAACCCAAACGCCGCGCTCCGCGGCGTTTTTTTTCTGCTTTTCTTCGCGAATTAATTCCGTTTCACAATTTATCCATAAAACAAATTTAAAATCACAAAGCATAATTAAATAAAATGTAACCGCTTTCATCTTGCTGGAAACTCAGGCTTTTATTCTTTTGTAAACCTTTCAACTACAAACTTAAGCCTTGTAACAAAAATCATCAAAATATGTGCGGTTGCTCATGTTCTTACATTCTGGTTACAGAAAGAGATTGATAATTCGCGTCGCGAAAAATAGTCTGTTCCTGTAGTCAGCGAGACTTTTCTCAACGCTACTTTTTTAATTTTTATTTTTTTCGCTGTTCACCTTTGGTGCAGCAATTTATACGTCAAAGAGGATTAACCCATGCGTACGTTTAGTGGCAAACGTAGTACGCTGGCGCTGGCTATCGCCAGTGTTACAGCAATGTCGGGCTTTATGGCAATGCCGGAGGCTCGCGCCGAAGGATTCATCGACGATTCAACCTTAACCGGCGGTATCTATTACTGGCAGCGTGAACGCGACCGTAAAGACGTTACCGACGGCGACAAATACAAAACCAACCTTTCTCATTCCACCTGGAACGCCAACCTCGATTTTCAGTCTGGTTATGCTGCTGATATGTTCGGCCTTGATATTGCCGCGTTTACGGCGATTGAAATGGCGGAAAACGGCGACAGCTCTCACCCGAACGAAATCGCGTTTTCAAAAAGTAATAAAGCCTATGACGAAGACTGGTCCGGCGATAAAAGCGGTATAAGCCTGTATAAAGCAGCGGCCAAATTTAAATACGGTCCGGTGTGGGCGCGGGCAGGTTATATTCAGCCAACCGGTCAGACGCTGTTAGCGCCGCACTGGAGCTTTATGCCGGGTACTTATCAGGGGGCGGAAGCGGGGGCGAATTTTGATTACGGCGATGCTGGTGCGTTGAGTTTCTCCTACATGTGGACCAACGAATATAAAGCGCCGTGGCATCTGGAAATGGATGAGTTTTATCAGAACGATAAAACCACTAAAGTTGATTATCTACACTCCCTTGGGGCGAAGTACGACTTCAAAAATAACTTCGTACTGGAAGCGGCGTTTGGTCAGGCGGAAGGGTATATTGATCAGTATTTTGCCAAAGCCAGCTATAAATTTGATATCGCCGGTAGCCCGTTAACCACCAGCTACCAGTTCTACGGTACGCGCGATAAAGTTGACGATCGCAGCGTCAACGACCTTTACGACGGCACTGCCTGGCTGCAAGCGTTGACCTTTGGTTACCGGGCGGCTGACGTAGTGGATTTGCGTCTGGAAGGCACCTGGGTTAAAGCCGACGGTCAGCAGGGATACTTCCTGCAACGTATGACTCCAACCTATGCTTCCTCGAACGGTCGCCTGGATATCTGGTGGGATAACCGTTCTGACTTCAACGCCAACGGCGAAAAAGCGGTCTTCTTCGGTGCGATGTATGACCTGAAAAACTGGAATCTTCCAGGCTTCGCCATCGGCGCTTCCTACGTTTACGCATGGGATGCTAAACCCGCTACCTGGCAGAGCAATCCGGATGCGTACTACGACAAGAACCGGACTATTGAAGAGTCTGCATACAGCCTGGATGCGGTCTACACCATTCAGGACGGTCGCGCCAAAGGCACGATGTTCAAACTGCACTTTACCGAATACGACAACCACTCCGACATCCCAAGCTGGGGCGGTGGTTACGGCAACATCTTCCAGGATGAGCGTGACGTGAAATTTATGGTAATCGCACCATTCACCATCTTCTGATGCCCGACGCGGCAGGTTTTGTGCCTGCCGCACGTTTGAGGAATTTGCAATGAAAAAACTGATTCTCATCGCCATGATGGCATCGGGGCTGGTGGCTTGTGCACAATCCACCGCGCCACAGGAAGACAGCCATCTGAAAGAAGCTTACAGCGCCTGTATCAACACCGCGCAAGGTTCGCCGGAAAAAATTGAAGCCTGTCAGAGCGTGTTAAACGTGCTGAAGAAAGAGAAACAACATCAGCAATTTGCCGAGCAGGAAAGTGTCCGTGTGCTGGATTATCAGCAGTGCATTCAGGCAACGCAAACCGGTAATGACCAGGCGGTGAAAACCGATTGTGATAAGGTCTGGCAGGAAATTCGCAGCAATAACAAATAAGTGAGAGCTGTAACTCTCGCTTTTCTTATGTCCCTTGTATAAAAAAGCCAACCCGCAGGTTGGCTTTTCTCGTTCAGACTGGCTTATTTGCCTTCGTGCGCGTGCTCATCTTCGCGGCAATCGCCTTCGGCACAGTGACCGTAAAGATAGAGACTATGGTTAGTCAGGCGAATGCCATGTTTTGCGGCGATTTCACGCTGACGCGCTTCGATGGAATCATCACTAAATTCGATAACCTTACCGCAGTCGAGGCAGATCAGGTGATCGTGGTGATGTTGCTGTGTCAGTTCAAATACGGATTTACCGCCTTCAAAATTGTGGCGGGTGACGATACCAGCATCGTCAAACTGGTTCAGTACGCGATAAACCGTAGCCAGACCAATTTCTTCACCCATATCGATCAGACGTTTGTATAAATCTTCCGCACTGACGTGATGGTTGTCCGGCTCCTGAAGAACTTCCAGGATTTTCAAGCGAGGAAGCGTTACTTTCAGGCCAGCTTTCTTTAGGGCGGTATTGTTATCAGTCATGCGGAATCTGTCCTGTTACTAAGCGGTTCACTTCATTAGAAGAAGTGACAGAATTTGCTCTTGAGATAATGCGTATCATTATAGAATTGCCACGCCTAAATGAAAACCACAAGTCCCTGGCAAATATTGTTAATAAAAACGTGGCACAGCTTACATTTACAACGGCAAGGCCACTTGAACACCGGGACATTGTACAGGTACAACAGCAAAAGTTACAAATTTGTAGCAATTATTTTGATTGGCATTATCTATTAATACGGCGTAGACATGAGTCTACGCCGCATCACATCAGGCATTGAGAATTTCGTCGAGATGCAATTCTTCAGAAATCTGTTTAACCCATTTTTCTACACGTTCAGCGGTCAGTTCCGGCTGACGGTCTTCGTCGATAGCCAGACCGACAAAGTGGTCGTCATCTACCAGACCTTTTGATGCTTCGAAATGGTAGCCCGCAGTTGGCCAGTGACCAACGATGGTTGCACCGCGCGGTTCAATGATGTCGCGGATGGTGCCCAATGCGTCACAGAAGTATTCAGCGTAATCTTCCTGGTCGCCACAACCAAACAGCGCAACCAGTTTGCCATTGAAATCAATCTCTTCGAGAGTCGGGAAGAAGTCATCCCAGTCACACTGCGCTTCGCCGTAATACCAGGTTGGGATGCCCAGCAGCAGAATGTCATATGCTTCCAGATCTTCTTTGCTGCTTTTTGCAATGTCATGGACATCGGCAACGTCTTTACCAAGCTGTTTTTGAATCATTTTTGCGATATTTTCGGTATTACCGGTGTCGCTGCCGAAAAAGATGCCAGTGATAGCCATGAGTGAAATAACCTCTTGAAACTTATTGAAATGGGGGTGGAAAATTGCCCACGGATAAAGGCAATCATAGCAGAACAGGCAGTCTTGCGGAATCAGCAAACGAGCAGGACTGCACACTGTGCTACATGAAAGTGGAAATTTAAACGATGCCCTGACTACGCAGCGCCGCCAGTTGCTGCATTAACATCTCTTCGATCAGTTCGCTACGGCTCATATTGCGCGATTCTGCCAGCTCGTTCAGTGCCTCGACAGCTTCCGCGTTCAGCTTCAGTTCGACACGCTTAAGGCCACGTACTTTGTCGCGTTTTAGCTGGTTGCGTTTATTAATACGCAGCTGTTCATCGCGCGAAAGCGGATTAGTTTTCGGTCGTCCCGGTCGACGCTCGTGCGCGAACAGATCTAATGTCGTACGGTCCGTTTGTTCTTTGGCCATGATCTTGGTGACTTCGGGGGAAACAATCAGCCAGGCCTCTGCCCGGATGGATAGCGCGCCATAATACATCAGCGCGATGAGTCACGCCAACGCCCACGCGCGGAAAGCGACGCGGACGCTGGGTTTTTAATCAGTTACGTTAATCATTGAGATAGCGACGGATGGCGCGTAGTACCGCATCCGGTTTTTCAGCATGGACCCAGTGACCCGCGCCTGCAATCACATGCGCCCGTGCCTGTGGAAATTGTGTTAGTAAATCATCACGATACTGCTCGCTAACATACGGAGAATTGCCGCCAGGGATAAACAGGGCAGGGTGATCCCATGCCGGGATTTTCTCCCACCCCACAATATGCGGATACTGATCCCACAATACTGGCACGTTAAAGCGCCACTCCCCGTCAACAAAAGATTTCAACAGAAACTGAATCACCCCTTCTTCATTAAGATGCTGGCGCATTATTGCCGCTGCTTGCTGGCGTGTTTGTGCGTCTGATTCACTGACTGCGTTGATGGCCGCGAAAATCTCATCATGACGGCGTACGTGATAGTCGACCGGCGCAATATCAATCGCCACCAGTTTATCGATGCGATCGGGGGCCAGTGCAGTCAGTGCCATCACCGCTTTACCGCCCATTGAGTGTCCAATAAATGTTGCCTTATCGATCTGCTGTGCATCCAGAGTGTCAACAAGATCCTGGGCCATCGCCGGGTAACTCATCACCGGATCTCTCGGGGAAAGACCGTGGTTACGCATATCAACCTGGATGATATTGTGATCGTTTACCAGATCGCGAGCCAGTACGCCAAGGTTGTCGAGGCTGCCAAACAGACCATGGACAAGAACGATGGGAGAATTATTGTGCTGGTTTTGTGCAGTTTGCGCGCGGATATTCAATTTCATGGCAAAGTTCTTTTTTTCGCGTTGTCGGGTTAGGGTATTATGTTGACCATTGTGCCACAGGGCTGCAACAAATAAGGTTTAATCCGAGTTTTTCTGCAAGCCAGGCTTGACGCTATCCGCTGCCGGGATTTATTCATATACTCCTGGCGACTTGTATTCAGCTAAGACACTGCACTGGATTAAGATGAAAACGATTGAAGTTGATGATGAACTCTACAGCTATATTGCCAGCCACACTAAGCATATCGGCGAGAGCGCATCCGACATTTTACGGCGTATGTTGAAATTTTCCGCCGCATCACAGCCTGCTGCTCCGGTGACGAAAGAGGTTCGCGTTGCGTCACCTGCTATCGTCGAAGCGAAGCCGGTCAAAACGATTAAAGACAAGGTTCGCGCAATGCGTGAACTTTTGCTTTCGGATGAATACGCAGAGCAAAAGCGAGCGGTCAATCGCTTCATGCTGCTGTTGTCTACACTATATTCTCTTGACGCCCAGGCGTTTGCCGAGGCCACGGAATCGTTGCACGGTCGTACACGCGTTTACTTTGCGGCAGATGAACAAACGCTGCTGAAAAATGGTAATCAGACCAAGCCGAAACATGTGCCAGGCACGCCGTATTGGGTGATCACCAACACCAACACCGGCCGTAAATGCAGCATGATCGAACACATCATGCAGTCGATGCAATTCCCGGCGGAATTGATTGAGAAGGTTTGCGGAACTATCTAAAACGTTGCAGACAAAGGACAAAGCAATGGCAATCCACAATCGTGCAGGCCAACCTGCACAACAGAGTGATTTGATTAACGTCGCCCAACTGACGGCGCAATATTATGTACTGAAACCAGAAGCAGGGAATGCGGAGCACGCGGTGAAATTCGGTACTTCCGGTCACCGTGGCAGTGCAGCGCGCCACAGCTTTAACGAGCCGCACATTCTGGCGATCGCTCAGGCAATTGCTGAAGAGCGTGCGAAAAACGGCATCACTGGCCCTTGCTATGTGGGTAAAGATACTCACGCCCTGTCCGAGCCTGCGTTCATTTCCGTACTGGAAGTGCTGGCAGCGAACGGCGTTGATGTCATTGTGCAGGAAAACAATGGCTTCACTCCGACACCTGCCATTTCCAATGCCATTCTGGTTCACAATAAAAAAGGTGGCCCGCTGGCAGACGGTATCGTGATTACACCGTCCCATAACCCGCCGGAAGATGGTGGTATCAAGTACAATCCGCCAAATGGTGGCCCGGCTGATACCAACGTCACCAAAGTGGTGGAGGACAGGGCCAACGCACTGCTGGCCGATGGCCTGAAAGGCGTGAAGCGTATCTCCCTCGACGAAGCGATGGCATCCGGTCATGTGAAAGAGCAGGATCTGGTGCAGCCGTTTGTGGAAGGGCTGGCCGATATCGTTGATATGGCGGCGATTCAGAAAGCGGGCCTGACGCTGGGCGTTGATCCGCTGGGTGGTTCCGGTATCGAATACTGGAAGCGCATTGGCGAGTATTACAACCTCAACCTGACCATCGTTAACGATCAGGTCGATCAAACCTTCCGCTTTATGCACCTCGATAAAGACGGTGCGATCCGTATGGACTGCTCCTCCGAGTGTGCGATGGCGGGTCTGCTGGCACTGCGTGATAAGTTCGATCTGGCGTTTGCTAACGACCCGGATTATGACCGTCACGGTATCGTCACTCCGGCAGGTTTGATGAATCCTAACCATTACCTGGCAGTGGCGATCAACTACCTGTTCCAGCATCGTCCGCAGTGGGGCAAAGATGTTGCTGTCGGTAAAACGCTGGTTTCATCTGCGATGATCGACCGTGTGGTCAATGATTTGGGCCGTAAGCTGGTAGAAGTCCCGGTAGGCTTCAAATGGTTTGTTGATGGTCTGTTCGACGGCAGCTTCGGCTTTGGCGGCGAAGAGAGCGCAGGGGCTTCCTTCCTGCGTTTCGACGGCACGCCGTGGTCCACCGATAAAGACGGTATCATTATGTGTCTGCTGGCGGCAGAAATCACCGCGGTCACCGGTAAGAACCCGCAGGAACACTACAACGAACTGGCAAAACGCTTTGGTGCGCCGAGCTATAACCGTTTGCAGGCAGCTGCGACTTCCGCACAAAAAGCGGCGCTGTCTAAGCTGTCTCCGGAAATGGTGAGCGCCAGCACCCTGGCTGGTGACCCGATCACCGCGCGCCTGACGGCGGCACCGGGCAACGGTGCTTCTATTGGCGGTCTGAAAGTGATGACTGACAACGGCTGGTTCGCCGCGCGTCCGTCAGGCACGGAAGACGCATATAAGATCTACTGTGAAAGCTTCCTCGGTGAAGAACATCGCAAGCAGATTGAGAAAGAAGCGGTTGAGATTGTTAGTGAAGTTCTGAAAAACGCGTAAACACATTAAATAAGAAAAAGGGCGATCGGAAGATCGCCCTTTTTACTTATGATAGCCTGATACGCTACGTTCATCAGGCCTACGAGGATGGTGCAATATATTGAGTTTGCACTATTTTGTAGGACGGATAAGGCGTTCACGCCGCATCCGGCATGAACAACGAGTACTTTGCCAACAAACTGAATAGCTCAAGGGAATTCAAAATGAAGACCAAAAGGAGTCTGGTCGTCAGAGTGGCATTAATTACCGCCACACTACTGCTGACAGCATGCGCCCAACCTGAACAATCATCATTAGCTGGTGACTGGTTACTGACCCCTAAAGATAAAACCAGAGGATTAACGGGTAGCATTGCGGTAAATATTGCGCCTTCCCGGTGTAAGACAAATTGCCGTGGCGATAACTTACCTGATAATACCCGCCGCTGGCAGTTGTCAGGCGGGAACGAAAAAGAACTTACTTATCTTCATGATATGTCAGCACAAGAAAAGACCGGTTTAAATCCTGAATGGCAATGCTACACCTCATTTTTTATGGGGATTTGCCAGGGTAAGCCCGGCACTCGACCGATAGTTAATGAGGATTATGTCAGCGAAAGCGGATTTTTTGGCTCGATGATGCATGTCGGGATTATTGAGTTGCGACGCTGTCAGTCAGAAAATTGCCAGCAAGAATTGAAAGCGATAAACACACATTAAAATAGCGAGTCCGGGAATGAAACCCGGACCTGAACATGTCTTATTGCGTGATTGTTTCTTTCATTTGATACTGCATTTCCCAGAGTTCAGTAAGCGAAATAACTTTTCTTGTTCTTGCTTCTTCACTTTGTACCCATAAGAAAGGGTAGAAAGTGAAGGCTTCCGTTGCCGATAATTTTATTACGTCTTCTTGCCATTGCGGCCAGCGTACATTTTCATAGAAGGTATCTAAATCACCGGATAATGCCCACTGAAGAAACTCAGAATATCCAACCTCCAGACTTTCCCAATTCAGCGTATCTGGCGCAAAATAATAAACGCAGCCAGTATCTTCCCCAAGATCGCCACCATTAAGAGCAAAAATTCCCCCTGCGACATCATCGGCGATGGGTAAAGCCCGCACGCTTGCGAATTCAGGGCGTTGTGTCCAACTTGCTGGATCTCGTGGTAACCGGGGGTGACCAGAGCCTGCTATGCGTAACCAACCGTTATCAATCAGCAGACCTCCGGAGCCATAGACAAGCGCACCCATCGGTGATTTTGTTGTAACCTGTAATTGATAAAGTGCGGTTTCGGCTAAATCTTTATTAACCGGTAAGAGTTCGGCATGGTTTGTGGCTTCTTTTAACCAATTCTGGATTATTGTCCAGGCTGAATCTTCAGTATTTACTAACTGACTCACTTCACGCATCGCTACTTGCTCCTTGTGTGCTACGGTGTCATTTATGATGAGGCATTGTATGGGACATTTTTTAAATATTAAGTTCCTTATATTTGAATAAAAAATGACTTTATCCATACATTGCCACTTTTTTCAAAGCATAAACCGATACCCAATACCGGTTTCAGTAATGAAATGGCGGGGCGGACGAGATCCTGTTCCAGTTTTTGTCGCAAATGCCTCATATAATTACGCAAATAGTTGCTGTGTTCGACCGCGTTTGGACCCTACACCTGCCGGATGCGGCATAAATAACGAACTCTTTGTCAACAAACAGAAAGGGCGATCATTCAATCGCCCTTTTTTATTTCGCTTTTTTTAACCGTGTTTGTTTTTCAGTTCAAAGCGTGGTGATACCAGACCATACAGTGTCCAACCAAGGAAAGTCACGATGGAACCGTACAGCATGGCTTCTTCCCCGGATGAGTACAGCGCATAGAAACTGTACATCGCACCAACAAAGGCAACAAAGTTTGCTACTTTCGCTTTTGATGGTGGCACATTGGCGACCTTCTGAATAATGACTAATGCCGCCATCGACAGAATATATGGGATGATATTGGTCACCACGGCCAGGTTAACCAGCACGTTGAACTGGCTGTTCAGTGACGGGCTAATGGTCATCAGTGCCAATCCACTCTGAATAATCACAATGGTCAACATCCCCTGAACCGGTGCATCCACTTTGGTTACACGGGAGAAAATTTTAGGGAAGTAGCCTTCATCAGATGAAGATTTAAACACCTGGGCAATGGTGAACTGCCAGCCAAGCAGTGAACCGCAGCAGGACATCACCATCAGCGCCATAATGACTTTACCCACTTCCGGTGTGAACATTTGCGCGAAGGCCAGACCAAATGGTGCCGTTGAATTTGCCAGCTCCATATTGGGCACAATCCCGGCAATCACGTTGGTGGAGACGATATAAATCACCGCCGCACCTAACGTACCGCCGAGTACCGCGATTGGCACATTACGTTCCGGGTTTTCCACTACATCAGTATTCGCACACGCAGACTCCAGACCAAGAAAAGCCCACAGCGTCATGGCGATGGAAGAACCTACCGCACTGAAGAACGGTGCATGATGCGGATTCCAGGAATCAACGTAAAGTGTCGGGCTAAACCAGAACCAGCCGATAACGCACAGGCCTACCACCGGAATAATGACCCCCCACACGGTAATGCTACTGATTTGCCCGGTAATGCGCGCACCACCAAAGTTAGCCACGGTACAAATCCACAGCACTCCGATGGTTGCCAGACCAATCTGCACTGGTGATAAACTCGCGCCGAGCAGTTCGGTGCCGTAACCAACTGCCGAAATAGCAATCGCCACGTTAGCAATCAGCAGCGAGACGCCGTAGGTATAGTTCGCCATAAAGTTACCGGATTTACCGAAAGCATACTCGGCATAACCGCCCATACCGCCTGATTTACGGCTGAACATACCGCATTTTGCGAATGCCCATGCCAGCGCCATTGAGCCTACGGCTGTCACCAACCAGGAGATTATTGAGATTGTCCCAACTTCGGCAAGCTTTGTCGGCAGCATGATGATGCCGGAGCCCATCATGTTGACCATCGTCAGTATGGTTAACTGAACGACGCCCATTTTGTTCGATTTAGCCTGACTCATAATTTTTCCCCTTTCAACAGGGTGCTTTGCGCATCACGAGGCTTGATGACATAGCACCAAACTTGCTTACGACCATCATGTTCTTCGATATAGACACCCTGCAGCTCCGGTGCAAAACCTGGCAGCAGGTTGATCCCTTCTTCCAGAGCGCTGAAGTAACGCAGAACAGCACCACCCCAGATTTCACCCGGAACAACACACAGCACACCCGGAGGATAAGGAAGCGCACCTTCGGCTGCGATACGGCCTTCTGCATCCGGCAGACGAACCAATTCCACTTCACCGCGTAAGTAGGCATAGTTGGCTTCCTGTGGATTCATGCTGACGCGTGGGAAGTGTTCCTTACGGAACATCTCTTTTTGCAGTTGTTTCACGTTGTGACGGGCATACAAATCATGCATTTCCTGGCACAATTGACGCAGGGTATAACCGGCGTAGCGCTCTTCATGCTGTTTGTAGATGGAAGGCAATACTTCCGCCAGAGGCGCATCAGCTTCCAGTAGTTTTTCGAAGCGTACCAGCAGGGCAACAAGTTGCTGCAGTTTGGCCATATCTTCTGCCGGAGTCAGCAGGAAGAGGATGGAGTTAAGATCGCATTTTTCCGGCACTACGCCATTTTCGCGCAGGAAGTTAGCAAGAATCGTCGCGGGTACACCGAACGCTTCGTATTCGCCGTTACGTGCATCAATACCTGGGGTTGTCAGCAACAGTTTGCACGGATCGACAAAGTATTGATTCTCTGCGTAACCTTCAAAAGAATGCCAGTGCTCACCGGGTACAAATTTAAAGAAGCGCAGATCAACCGCAATTTGCGCTGTTTCATACGATTGCCAGGGTTTACCATCCACCAGTTCAGGAACGAACGGACGAATGTGCTGGCAGTTATCGAGGATCAATTTGCGGGCATTAATACCGTTAACCACACAATCCATCCACATATTACGACCGCTGACACCTTCATGCATTTTGGCGTTAATATCCAGTGCGGCAAACAGCGGATAGAACGGGCTGGTGGAGGCGTGCATCATAAAGGCGTTGTTCATGCGTTTGTGCGGTACATAACGCTGTTGCCCTTTGATATGGCTGTCTTTTTTATGAATTTGTGAAGTCTGAGAAAAACCAGCCTGCTGCTTATGTACAGATTGCGTAACCAGAATACCCGGATCGTTCTCATTAAGCTCCAGTAGCAGCGGCGAACAGTCCGCCATCATCGGAATAAACTGTTCATAGCCGACCCATGCTGAGTCAAACAGGATGTAGTCACACAGATGACCGATTTTATCCACCACCTGGCGGGCGTTATAAATAGTACCGTCGTAGGTGCCTAACTGAATCACAGCGAGGCGGAACGGACGCGCCTCTTTTGCCCGTTGCGGTGCAACTTCTCTAATCAGTTCACGCAGATAACTTTCTTCGAAGCAGTGCGCATCAATACCACCGATAAAACCATACGGGTTACGTGCTGTTTCCAGATAAACCGGTGTTGCACCAGCCTGTAGCAAGGCCCCGTGGTGGTTAGACTTATGGTTATTGCGGTCAAACAGCACCAGATCACCCGGTGTTAGCAGGGCGTTTAAAACCACTTTGTTGGAAGAGGAGGTGCCGTTTAAAACAAAGTACGTTTTATCGGCATTAAACACTTTAGCCGCATGTTGCTGTGCAATGCATGGCGCACCTTCATGAATCAGTAGATCGCCCATTGCTACGTCGGCATTACACAAGTCGGAGCGGAAGAGCATTTCGCCAAAATATTCCACGAACTGATTGCCTGCCGGATGGCGACGGAAAAACTCACCCCCCTGATGACCCGGGCAGTCAAAAGCGCTATTGCCCTGATTGACATAATCGACCAGTGCGCGGAAGAAGGGCGGGCGCAGCTGCGTTTCATAATGGCTGGCGGCGGTTTCTAACTGACGTCCGTAAAATTCTTTCCGTGATTCGCAATGCTCGAAGACACCAGTAATACGTGGCAGATATTCTGCTGGTACACGTTCTTCATTTTCCGTTGCAATAAAAACAGGAATGCCATAGCCAGTAGCGTCTATTTCATCGAGTTTTCCACGTTCAACATCATTGACTGATAAAATAATGGCGGCAACGTCAATATAATTACTTTCGTCAATATTCACGCATGCACGATGAGTGGAAAAACAATCCGGGCAAGAACGACTAACGGCAATTTTTAATTCTGACATTTTGTTCATCTCTTTATTTCAGGTAATAGCAGGTCCTCAATTTCTCAAAGGAGAAATCGATCACGCCGGAAAAAAAGCAAAACTCCACCGCTGATAAATAAATCAGTAGTTTGCTTTTTGCAGATGCAATAACCCAGACCAGCCCGGTAACTGGCTATACTCGTCATACTTCAAGTTGCTAGTGCTGCGACTTGAATTATTTAGAGTTTAAAAGGGTTAGCAGTATATGAGCACCGAGGGATACAGGTATTAACCTGTAATGCTTAAAGTCAGGGAGACCTGTACGCTGGGGTGCCCTTTAGTCAGAAGACTAACGGGCATTAAAGAAATGAAAGTCAAAACTATTACGATGGGCAAACTTCATGATATGGGTTGTCCGCCTTATATGAGGCATTAAGCGGTTATTATTTTCCATTTACCTTTACCTTTTGCTGTGTCAGTTGAAGGTAGAGTTATTCTATCCATGAAAAGGCTATAAACTGTGAAGAAGATCAACAAAAAACGATCACACCCCAAATAATAAATCGTTAATTATGAATAGCGCCATATTAGATGCTGTTTTGTTGTTTAAATGTTGCAATTTCGTAGGTTATATTTTCATTAAGAAGTTAAACCTGCCAAATAATAATTTTCGGGGCAGGTTTAATAATAAATTAATAATTAGTTAAGCGTATTTATTGAATAATAATTCATGGCATAAACCGATACCCAATACCGGTTTCAGTAATAAAATGGCGAGGGCGGGCGGGATCTTGCTCCAGTTTTTGTCGCAGATGCCCCATATAAATACGCAAATAGTGGCTGTGTTCGACCGCGTTTGGTCCCCACACCTGGTTGAGAAGCTGGCGCTGGGTGAGCACTTTTCCGGCATTGTTGAGCAGCACCGCCAGCAGGCGGAATTCAATCGGGGTGAGATGCACCTCTTCCTCACTGCGGTGAATCACGCGGGCGGCTAAATCGACGGTAACATCAGAAAATTTCACCAGCGGATCGGTCGCGGTGGTAGCAGAGTGGCGGCGTAAGGCGACGCGCAGACGCGCCTGCAATTCACCAATGCCAAATGGTTTACTCAGATAATCATCCGCTCCAGCATCCAGCGCAGCGATTTTGTCGCTCTCTTCGCTGCGGGCGGAAAGCACAATTACTGGCACCGCGCTCCACTGGCGCAGGTCGCGGATAAACTCAATCCCATCACCGTCTGGCAGGCCGAGATCGAGAATAATCAAATCTGGCTTACGAGTCGCCGCTTCCAGCAGCCCCCGTTGCAGCGTTTCGGCTTCAAAAACGCGCATACCGTCACCCTCCAGCGCCGTGCGCAGAAAGCGACGAATAGCCTGTTCATCTTCAACAATTAGAACGTTTGTCACATATCCTCATGAAATTCTTCAAGTTCAGGGGCAGTTTGCTGGGGAAGTGTAACACGAAAACAGGCACCACCTTCCGGTCGGTTGAACGCGGTAATGGTGCCGCCGTGTACATCCACAATCGCCCGACAAATTGCCAGCCCAAGCCCGACGCCCGGCACTGCCGACTCTTTATTTCCACGAGCAAACTTATCGAATATCGTCTGCTCCAGGCCTTGTGGAAGACCGGGGCCGTTATCCCAGACATCCAGTTGTAGATTTTCGCCCTCAACGTGGGCATCGATACCAATTTCGGCCTGCGCACCCGCGTATTTCACCGCGTTCTCCAGCAGATTAATCAGCACCCGTTCAAAGAGTGGCCCGTCAACGTGGATTAAGGTCAGCGGTTCTGGCAGAGAAAGATTGATGGGCGAGGATAAACCCGGTTCCAGCATTTTCAGCGCGCTGCCGACCACTTCTTCCAGCGTTAACCACTCTTTCTTCAAATTAAAGCCGCCGGACTGAATTCGCGCCATATCCAGTAGATTATTCACCAGTCGGGTCGTGTTCAGCACATGCTGACGAATCTCGCTGGCCTGGCGGGCGTGAGGCGATCCTTCGCTTGCCAGATCGAGCGTTAAGATTTCTGCCTGACCGAACAGCACCGTAAGCGGCGTGCGTAAATCATGCGAAAGCGCCGCCAGCAGGGCGTTGCGGATCTGTTCTCGTTCGCTTGCCATCCGCGCCTGTTCTTCGCTGGCGGTCAGCGTCAGGCGTTCCAGGGCATTGGCGACTAACAACGTAAACGTCTCCAGCAGGCGTTGCTGTTCCGGGATCATCAACTGGCGCAGATTCCCCGGTTCCACCACCACCAGCCCGTAGGTTTTCTCGCCGCTTTTTAACGGCAAAATCTGGTATGGCACACCGGGTAACGTGTCGGTGCCCGCGCCCGCAGGCAGGCCTTTATCAAAACTCCACTGCGCGATGGCATCGTCCCACGGCGTCATTCCTTGCGGATGTGTCAACGGCTGCAATTTACCGTTGTCATCGGGCAACAACACCTGGCTGCGGGCATGAAACGTGGAAGCAAAAAATTGTTCGCTGGTGGCGGCGATGTCCTGCGGACTGCGTCCCACAGCCAGAGCTTTCGACATTTCATATAAGTGTCGTGTGCGTTGCTCGCGGTAACGGGCTACCCGCGCCTGATAACGTACGCCAGCAGTAAGATTCCCGATCACCAGCCCGACGGTTAACATCACCGCGAAAGTCAGCAGATACTGCACATCAGAGACGGCGAGCGTGCCGCGTGGGGCGATAAAAAAGAGATCGAAACTCACCACATTAATGACGGTAGCAAGCACCGAAGGCCAGCGTCCATAAAATAGCGCCACCACCACCACGCCAAGCAGATACAGCATCACCAGGTTGGCGGCATCAAACGCCATCAGCCACTGCATGGCAATTAAGGTGATAACGGCACATAATGCGGCGGCAACCACGCACCCCTGAATCTGTACCCGCCACTTGTCTTTAAAAGAGCGGCTATCCGGCGCGTTATTAAGCGGGCGGGCGGGTGGTTCATCAAGCGCGACCAGCACCTGATCGAGATCGGGGGCGATGCGCGCCAGTCGGTCAGCAAACGTTTCCCGACGCCACCAGCGGCGCGAGGCCGGGTGACCGAGAATAATCTTGCCGAGATTATGTTCACGGGCATAACGCACTACGGCTTTTTCTTCCGCCGGATCAGAAAGTGTTGCTGTCTCCGCGCCCAGCTCCTGCGCCAGACGTAAGGCGCTGAGAATTGCCCGACGTTTTTTCTCCGGTAAGCGGTGCAGGGCAGGGGTTTCAACATACACCGCGTGCCAGACGCTCCCCAGCCGTGACGCCAACCGCGCCGCCGCGCGGACCAGTTTTTCGCTGCCGGTGTTATGCCCAATACATAAAAGAATCGCGTCGCGCGTGTGCCAGACTTTCTCTTCGCCAGGATGCCCCCGCCAGGCGCGCATTTGCTCATCTACGCGATCGGCAGTACGGCGCAGTGCCAGTTCGCGCAGGGCGATCAGATTGCCTTTGCGGAAAAAATGTTCAATGGCGCGCTCCGCCTGCCCGGCAATATAGACTTTGCCTTCTTTCAGCCGTTGACGCAGATCGTCCGGGGGCAAGTCCACCAGCACTACGTCGTCGGCAGCATCAAAAAAGGGATCGGGCACGGTTTCCCGCACCTGAATTCCGGTGACGCCGCTGACCACATCGTTCAGGCTTTCCAGATGCTGAACGTTGACGGTCGTGAAAACATCAATGCCCGCTTCCAGCAGCTCTTCGATGTCCTGCCAGCGTTTAGGATGACGAGAACCTGGCGCATTACTGTGCGCCAGTTCGTCCATTAAGATCAGCGCCGGACGGCGGGCGAGGGCGGCATCGAGATCAAACTCGCTGATATGCCGCCCACGGTACGCCTGGCGTTTTAGCGGCAGAACAGCCAGCCCTTCCAGCATTGCGGCGGTATCTTTCCGTCCGTGAGTTTCAACCACGCCAACCACAATATCCAGCCCTTGCGCCCGCAGTCGTTGGGCTTCTGCCAGCATCGCCCAGGTCTTCCCGACGCCTGCACAGGCACCGAAAAAAACTTTCAGCTTCCCCCGATGCGGCGCGGCAGTTTGTTCCAGCAGACGATCGGGGTCGGGACGTAAGGGTTCGTTATTCATCAAGCTTATCCAGCGCCAGATTGAGTTCGACAATGTTGACGACCGGCTGGCCGATATATTTCACCAGCGGTTGTTGGCTGTATTTTGCGATCAGCTGCGTGAGCTGTTCAACGCTGAGATTACGCGCTTTCGCCACGCGAGGAATCTGCCAGACCGCCGCTTGCGGGGTAATATTATTGTCCAGCCCGCTTGCCGACGCCGTCACCAGTTCAACCGGAACGTTCGTGCTGGCATCCGGGTTAGCAGCCCGTAATACGGCAACGCGTGCAGCGATTTGTTTATCCAGCTCAGGGTTACTGACCGCCAGATTGCTCCCGCCAGAAGCCTGTGGATTATAGGGCATTTCTGTCGTTGCCGACGGGCGACCATGAAAATAGCCGTTGCCGGTAAAATTCTGCCCGATTAATGCCGAGCCGCGCACCGTATCACCTTCGCGAATCAACGAACCATTGGCCTGCCAGGGAAACCACCATTGCCCCAGCGCGGTGGTCAGCAGCGGGTAAACACCGCCAGTAATCAGTAACAAAAAGAGAAATGTTGATAATGCCGGACGTAATCCACGCATGGTAAACCTCACACCAGACCGCAAACGGTCAGCAGTAAATCAATGACTTTGATACCAATAAACGGCACCAGCAGCCCACCCAGACCGTAAATCCATAAGTTACGGCGCAACATGGCAGAAGCGGTAAGCGGTTTATAACTCACGCCTTTTAACGCCAGGGGAATCAAAAAGACGATAATCAAGGCGTTGAAAATGACCGCACTGAGAATGGCGGAGTCGGGCGAATGCAGGCGCATGATGTTCAGCGCATTTAACTGCGGATACGTTGCCGCGAACGCCGCCGGAATAATGGCGAAGTATTTCGCCACATCGTTGGCAATGCTGAAGGTGGTCAGCGAGCCACGGGTCATCAGCATCTGTTTGCCAATATGCACCACCTCGATCAACTTGGTCGGGTTAGAGTCGAGATCCACCATATTGCCCGCTTCTTTCGCCGCCTGAGTACCGGAGTTCATCGCTACCGCGACATCTGCCTGCGCCAGCGCCGGAGCATCGTTGGTGCCGTCGCCGGTCATCGCCACCAAACGGCCTTCCGCCTGATACTGACGGATCAATGCCAGCTTGGCCTCCGGTGTCGCTTCAGCGAGAAAATCATCGACGCCCGCTTCCGCGGCAATGGCGGCGGCAGTCAGACGGTTATCGCCAGTAATCATCACCGTTTTTATGCCCATTTGGCGCAGCTGGGCGAAGCGCTCTTTAATGCCGCCTTTGACGATATCTTTCAGCGCAATAACGCCCAGCACGCGGGAACCTTCCACCACTACCAGAGGCGTGGCCCCCTGACGCGCAACCTGATCGACTTTTTGATCGACATCGGCAGGGAAGTGACCACCGTTAGCTTCAATATGGCGGCGAATGGCATCGACAGAACCTTTACGGATCATACGGTTGTCGATATTGATCCCGCTCATTCGACTTTGCGCAGTAAACGGTACAAAAGTGGCGTGAAGCGACTGCACATAGCGCTCGCGCAGGTTAAAACGCTGCTTGGCGAGGATCACAATACTGCGGCCTTCCGGCGTTTCGTCGGCCAGCGAAGCCAGTTGTGCTGCGTCGGCCAGCGTTTTTTCCTCTACGCCCTGCGCAGGGATAAACTCTGATGCCTGACGGTTACCGAGGGTGATGGTACCGGTTTTATCCAGCAGCAGGACGTCCACGTCGCCCGCCGCTTCAACTGCACGCCCGCTGGTGGCAATCACATTCGCGCCCAGCATCCGACTCATCCCGGCGACGCCGATCGCTGACAACAGGCCACCGATGGTGGTTGGAATCAGACAGACCAGCAGCGCCACCAGTACCGTTACACTGACTGCATTACCGCCCCACGCGGAAAACGGCCACAGCGTGGCGGTTGCCAGTAAAAAGACGATAGTCAGGGCAATCAGCAGAATGGTCAGGGCAATCTCGTTCGGCGTTTTACGTCGCTGCGCGCCTTCCACCATCGCGATCATCCGATCCAGAAATGTCTCGCCGGGGTTAACGCTACACTCAATCACCAGCCAGTCAGAAAGAATACGCGTGCCGCCGGTGACGGAGGCAAAATCGCCGCCGGATTCACGGATCACCGGTGCCGATTCCCCGGTGATGGCGCTTTCATCGACCGATGCGCCCCCTTCAATGACTTCACCATCGCAGGGGATAATATCGCCAGCTTCTACCAGCACGATATCGCCTTTACGCAGTTGATCGGCAGGAACTTTGTCCGCCGCAGCGCCATATTTCGGCTCACGCAGCTTGCGGGCAAAGGCAGTTTTTTTCACCCCTTTCAGACTGTTGGCCTGCGCTTTACTGCGGCCTTCTGCCAGCGCCTCGGCGAAATTAGCGAACAGTACGGTGACCCACAGCCAGCCGCTAATGGCCGCGCTAAACAGCGCATTGCCAGGCATCGCACCGCTTGCCATCGCGATGCTAATACAGGTGGTCAGCAGACTGCCGATCCATACGATAAACATCACTGGATTACGCCATTGCGCCTGCGGGTTTAATTTTTTCACCGCTTCTTTCAGCGCCTGAACGACAAGTGTTGGTTCGAATAGCGCCAGTTGTTTACGACTCATATTCAGTGCTCACTCAATATCATCAGGAGAGATATTCCGCCACCGGACCAAGCGCCAGGGCAGGGATAAAGGTCAGTGCGCCAACCAGCAACACGGTGCCGATCAACAGACCAACAAACAGCGGGCCGTGCGTTGGTAGAGTGCCGGAGCTGGCGGGCTGGCTCTTTTTACTCACCAGCGAACCGGCAATCGCCATCACCGGGATAATCACCCCGAAGCGACCGACAAACATGCAGAACGCCAGTAAACAGTTCCAGAACGGAGAGTTGGCGCTTAAGCCGGCAAAGGCGCTGCCGTTGTTGTTAGCGGCGGACGACACGGCATACAGCACTTCGCTAAAACCGTGCGGGCCAGGGTTGAGCATGGCGCTACGTCCGGCGTCGGTCATCATCGCCAGTGCTGCGCCCATCAGTACCAGCGTTGGGGTGACCAGAATCGCCAGTGCGGTCAGTTTCATCTCGCGTACGTCGATTTTTTTACCCAGATATTCCGGCGTACGACCAATCATCAGCCCGGCAATAAACACCGCCAGCAGAACGAACAGCATCATGCCGTAAAGACCAGAACCGACGCCGCCGAATACCACCTCACCAATTTGCATCAACCACATCGGTACCATGCCACCGAGAGCGGTAAACGAATCATGCATCGCAATCACTGCACCGCAGGAAGCCGCGGTGGTCACGACTGCAAACAGGCTACTGACCAGCACACCAAAACGGCTCTCTTTACCTTCCATATTGATGCTGCTGTCCGCGCCCAGCGCCAGCAGATGAGGATTACCCTGAACTTCTGCCCACATCACCACGCCTACGCAGATGACAAAAATCACTGACATCGCCCACAGCAACATGCGCCCCTGGCGGCGATCGCCTGCCACTTCACCAAAGGCAAAGCACAGCGCTGTTGGGATCAAGAAAATCGCCAGCATCTGCACGAAGTTGGTCAGTGCGGTTGGGTTTTCAAACGGATGCGACGAGTTGGCATTAAAGAAGCCACCGCCGTTAGTACCGAGCATCTTGATCGCTTCCTGAGAAGCTACAGGCCCCATGGGTAACAGCTGTTGCGCTCCTTCAACGGTATTCACCGCCTGATAGGGCAGAAAGTTTTGCAGCGCACCTTGTTGAATAAAAAACAGTGCGATCAACAACGCCACAGGGACTAGCACCCATAACGTGATGCGTAGCAGATCGACCCAGGCATTCCCGAGTGTGCTCATGCTCTGGCGGGTAAATGCACGAATGAGGGCAAAAATCACCGCAATCCCGCTGGCGGCAGAAAGAAAGTTTTGCACCGTTAAGCCCGCCATCTGGCTGAAATAGCTCAACGTGGTTTCACCGCTATAAGATTGCCAGTTGGTATTAGTGACAAAGCTGACGGCAGTATTCAGCGCCAGATCCCATGACAGCCCCGGCAACTGCTGTGGATTAAGCGGCAGATAGTGCTGACCGAGCAGCATGAAAAACAGCACCGCCAGCCCCAGCATGTTCAGGCCGAGAATGGCACAGAGATACTGCTTCCAGTTCATCTCATGGTTAGAGACGCCAGGTAAACGAAAAAGTACGCGCTCAACGCCCGCTGTACCGGGAAGAGGTATGTCATTAATCAGCCGCGCCAGCCCGCTGCCTAAAGGACGCGACAGTACCATTAATACCAGTAAAAACGTGGCAATCAGTAAGAATCCTTGCGCAGCCATCAGAACGCCTCCGCATTGATCAGGGCATAAACCAGATAACCCAGTAATAAAAACACCAGCAATACGCCGGTTATCACGCCTGCACTCACAGTGCACCTCCAGTGGCCTAAAAGTGATACCGGAAGGGTAGAATTCTGGCTGCAAAGATTTCGCAAAAATCTGCGGACGGGGTGTAAAAAAAGTATAAAAATGGCAAAAGCCATGATTTAACTAATGTTTAGTATTAATTTAACTTTTGTGTAACTTAATTACAGGGTGAATGTAAATAAACCATCAATAAGCAAAAATAAGTGGTCGGATGAGTAGTAAAATTACACAAAAGGCGGTACTATTTTCATCAGATAAACAAATTCATTTTTCCGGTGCCATTCACCGGGTAGATACAAAAGGGGGAGAAAAGTATGGAACTCTACAGAGAATATCCTGCATGGCTTATCTTTTTACGCCGTACTTATGCGGTTGCAGCGGGCGTTCTGGCGCTGCCTTTCATGCTTTTCTGGAAAGACCGCGCCCGCTTTTACAGCTACCTGCACCGCGTCTGGTCGAAAACCAGCGATAAACCGGTGTGGATGGATCAGGCCGAAAAGGCAACCGGTGATTTTTACTGATTGCTGAGTTTTGAAAACATTGAAAACCGCTAGTGGAAACGCTGGCGGTTTTTTTATAATGCGCGATGTAGTATATGGTTCACCATCTGGTCAGAAAGTGTCTTTCTAAAACACTACGGCGTAATGAATTCATTGATTGATTGTCTGGCGGAAGTCAGGTTCATAACGTATTATTAGCGCTTGTCTACAAGGCAATGTGTATTTCCGCGATGAGTAAATGAAAATAAAAAGTGAAGATATATTCATCAAGATAATCAATAAATAATCTTTCAGGTATTCTTAACATGAATAAAATTATAGAATATATAAATAAAATTGAATTTGACATGTCAATCAAGTTTCCTCCAGTGTATAAACGTTTTTTGATAGAAGAAATTAAAGATAGTGAGACCTATGAAATAACTAATAAGAAGCACGAAACATTATATTTATATAACTATTCTGATCTTATTGAAAGAAATGAAACATATGATATTCAACAAGTGGAACCTGACTATTTTTTGATAGGTCAAGACGGAGATTTAGGCTATTTTATCTATGTTGGGAGTGCTAAGGAAAGTGATACTATATTTAGTATTGATTTAGGTGCCTTAGGAGCCATGGAGTTTTCGGTAGAAGCTGATGATGTATATTTTTGATTTTCATATTGTAATAAATTTATGAATGTTAATTTCATCTTTTTTTGATAGACGATTTACTACTGAAATTTAACTGAATGATATGGAAATTAAAATGCAAGATGTTATTCTTAAATTGATTGCCAGAGGATTGATTGATATCAGAATTGCAGCTAACTCTGGAAATTCAAAGGCTTGTTTTATATTGTCTGATTTTATACATGTTCTGCCTCATACAGCTAATTGTATGGTCAATGATGGACAGAGTTATGAGGATGTTATGAATGATTTATATGCGCGGGCTAAAATTAAAAACATGGAAGATTGGCTTGATAATGCTTTAAATGATATATACACGTGATCATTGACACTGCTTGATTTGATTCTGTCAGGGGATAATGCTCAAACTATGAACATCAGACTATCACCTGAACTTTAGTTTCAACACCGTCAAGGCTGTGACTGCCGCGTCTGCAACCTGAGTGGTGGCAGGATACGTAACGGTGAGCGCAAATCTGTTAAAACCACTGGCAGTCGTACCCGGATGAATATTATTGCCGGAGCTGTCGCAGGCGGCGCGATGGCAGGATTGGTGTGTGGTCCAGGTGCACCTGTTTGCGTACTTATTGGCGGCTTTGTCGGCGGTGCACTTGCCGCATGGGAAATGGGGCGCTTGTGGAATTGATTATGCAACAGGTTAATTCGATATCGTTGGTCAAGGTTCACAAAGCGACTGATTTATCTCAGGCTCAGTCTGACGTTGTGCTCAATGGCAATAACACAGGTATTATTGTACCAGGGCAAATACTGGAAGCGGCAATTCAGGTTAATGACCAGCGTTATATCCTTTTTCTGACGGATGACGTTATTTTTGAGGAATCACTGACAATTGTCCTTATCGATGTTAACGATGGAGTTAAAGAGACCGTACGTTTGGGTAATGAGTATGCGACGGGAAGTTTTGAGGGATTATCCGTTACAGCGGATAGCATCAATTTCAGATTCATTGGTGATTCTCTCTGGACAATCCAAACCGTTGACTCACCATGCTTGACGCTTCCTTTTGGTTCAGATCCGAAAGGTGTGAAACGAGAAGCCAGACTGAAAAAATACATGACAATTTCGGTCATCCCTGCACCTGAGCAAACTCGCTGATGTTATTTCAGAAAAATTATAGCAAACAAAGGCACTATAAATTGAAAAATAAAGAAACCCTAAAACAGATTTATCACCTGCAATATGATTCGTTCGCTTTCAAAAGTGGTTTAATAAACTGGTATAATTCTTTATTAGATAAAACACCCGATGAACTGGATGAAAATGATATTGCCAAAATGCTTCGTCAGAATATCTTACCGGCGCTTGCTGTACAAAAAGCAATTGAGATGATAGAGATTAATCTTATGGTGGGCTATTTATATGATGGGGAGCTATTGCTGGTATTGAGTAATCTCATCGGGAGTGACTATTTTTCTCCTTTGCAGTTACTGAAATTAAAAAATATCATCAATAATTTTGATGACAACATGTTAAACGTTGCTGCCATGAGTGATGAAGAAAAGAAACTATTTCTTGCCACCATGAAATTTATTATGAATAATTGAATTTTTTTACTGTTATCATTTATTCGTTTCGTTTTTTCAGTACCGCCGTCTACACTTACTCCTGTAAACCGCCCAGGAGTAGTAATGAATCAACAACTTTTTGATGACAGCACCCTTATCCGCATTTTTGCTTTGCATGAGTTACACCGTCTTAAAGAGCGAGGCTTAACGCGCGGGGCGCTTCTCGATTATCACAGCCGCTATAAACTCGTCTTTCTGGCTCATTCCCAGCCGGAATACCGCAAACTTGGCCCGTTTGTGGCTGATATTCACCAGTGGCAAAATCTGGGTGACTATTACAACCAGTACCGCCAACGCGTAATTGTTTTGCTTTCTCATCCCGCCAACCCGCGCGATCACACCAACGTTTTGATGCACGTTCAGGGTTATTTTCGCCCACATATTGATTCCACAGAACGCCAGCAGCTGGCGGCGCTTATCGACAGTTATCGCCGTGGCGAGCAACCGCTTCTTGCGCCGCTGATGCGTATCAAACACTATATGGCGCTTTATCCTGACGCCTGGCTTTCAGAGCAGCGTTATTTCGAACTTTGGCCGCGGGTGATTAACTTGCGCCATGCAGGAGTTTTATGACTACCCATCTGGTCTGGTTTCGCCAGGATTTACGTCTGCACGACAATCTCGCGCTTGCTGCCGCCTGCCGCAATTCGTCTGCACGCGTGCTGGCGTTGTATATCGCTACACCACGCCAGTGGGCGGCGCATAATATGTCGCCGCGTCAGGCTGAATTTATCAATGCACAACTGAACGGGCTACAAATCGCGCTGGCGGAAAAAGGCATTCCTTTGCTGTTTCATGAAGTGGATGACTTTGCCGCCAGCGTCGAAATAGTTAAACAGGTGTGCGCGGAAAACCGTGTTACCCATCTGTTTTATAACTATCAGTATGAGGTGAATGAGCGGGCGCGGGATGTGCAGGTTGAGAGAACGCTGCGTAACGTGGTGTGTGAAGGATTTGATGACAGCGTGATCCTGCCGCCGGGGGCGGTGATGACTGGCAATCATGAGATGTACAAAGTCTTTACGCCATTTAAAAACGCCTGGCTGAAACGGCTGCGAGAAGGGGTGCCGGAGTGCGTCGCTGCGCCAAAAGTACGTAGTAGCGGAATGATAGAAGCCGCGCCATCCATTACGCTGAATTATCCTCGTCAGTCTTTCGATACCGCGCATTTCCCGGTGGAAGAAAAAGCGGCGATTGCGCAATTACGCCAGTTTTGCCAGAACGGTGCGAGTCAGTACGATCAGCAGCGTGATTTTCCGGCAGTGGAAGGCACCAGCCGTTTGTCTGCAAGCCTTGCAACGGGTAGGTTATCGCCTCGCCAGTGTCTGCATCGCCTGTTGGCGGAACAGCCGCAGGCGCTGGAAGGTGGGGCCGGTAGTGTCTGGCTTAATGAGTTGATCTGGCGCGAGTTCTACCGTCATCTGATGACGTATTACCCCTCGTTGTGTAAACATCGACCGTTTATTGCCTGGACCGACCGCGTACAGTGGCAAAGCAATCCCGCGCATTTAAAGGCCTGGCAGGAAGGCAAAACGGGATACCCGATTGTTGATGCGGCCATGCGTCAGCTTAACAGTACTGGCTGGATGCATAACCGCCTGCGGATGATTACTGCCAGCTTTCTGGTGAAAGATTTGCTGATCGACTGGCGGGAAGGCGAGCGATATTTCATGTCGCAACTGATTGATGGTGATTTGGCAGCCAATAACGGTGGCTGGCAATGGGCGGCTTCTACTGGAACTGATGCTGCACCGTATTTCCGTATTTTCAACCCGACAACTCAGGGCGAGAAATTTGACCACGAAGGTGAGTTTATCCGCCAGTGGTTACCAGAGTTGCGTGATGTACCAGGGAAAGCGGTGCATGAACCGTGGAAGTGGGCGCAGAAAGCAGGTGTGACGCTGGATTATCCGCAACCGATAGTTGATCACAAAAAGGCAAGGCTGCGAACGCTGGCAACGTATGAAGAAGCGAAGAAAGGAGCCTGATAAAACGCAGCGAGCGTCTTATCAGGCATCGGTGCTGGCCTGTTAAGACTCCAGCGCCAGCGCGCGGTTTCTGAACTTAAGCGCCTGATACAGCCAAATCATCAGTACCAGTCCTACACACGCCAGTGCACCCCAGGTGATTTGATCAAACACTTCAATATATGCATTGATGGAGTAGTTGATCGCCCCGGAAGCATCAAACGAAGCTTGCGATGTCTGATCGGCAATCACGCCCGCCAGATAGTTCGCAATCGCGCCAGAAAGCAGCATATAAATACCGGTTAATACGCCGGTCACGCCGGGGATTTCAATGCGCGTAATTTGCGACATGGCAACCGGGTCGATAAACAGTTCGGCAAAGCCCATCACCGCCAGACCTAACACCATCAGTGGCAGAGAAGAGTGACCATACATTGCGGACCAGCGGGCGCTTAAGGTCAGAATGCAGAATCCGGCGCTCATCAGGCCAAGACCAAGAGCAAATTTTCCCCAGATGCGCACGGTACGATTACCCGCGACGCTCTCTTTGACCACCCATGCCAGGAACACACCGCACAGCATGACCGCGAAGGCATTAATCGACTGGAACATAGCGGTCGGAACGGTATAACCAAACATATCGCGGTTAACGAAGCGGTCAATATAAAGGCTAATCGAGCTACCCCCCTGTTGTGCGAAGGCCCAGAACAACATGCTGAAGAAGGTGAGCGTCACAATCAGCCCCAGCTCCTTACGCTGTTTCTGGTTTTCTGCTTTGCGATAAATTTTTGCCAGAACGCCAAGGCCAATGATAGTCGCGACAATCAAGGCGTATACCGACCACTCTTTCCAGAACAGTAGGGTAATCAACGCAGGCGTTGCGACCAGTAGAACCAGCAGCCATCCCCAGTTGGGCAGGAGAAAGTTTGTCGCACGCAGTACGTCTTTGTTAACACCGCGGGTATGAGCAAAATGACGATTGCCACATAAGAAGATAACCAGACCCGCGATCATGCCAACCGCCGCCAGACCAAAGCCCATCGCCCAACTGTACTCCTCCTGGGCGTAGCCACAGGCGATAGGTGCGATAATAGACCCCACGTTACCCGCTGCATACATCAGCGAGAAACCGCCATCACGACGCGGATCGGTTGGCTCATACAGTTCGCCGAGCAGACAGCTTACATTAGATTTAAACAGGCCATAGCCACAAACGATAATCGCCAGGGACAGATAGAGGAATGACGGATGGATCTCACTGGCACCCAGCACCACATGACCGATCGCCATCAACAACGCCCCCAGCATCACCGCCATGCGATTGCCGAGAACTTTATCCGCCAAAAAGCCACCGAGGATTGGCGTGACATACACCAGCGAACAGTAGGCGCTAAATAACTCGTAGGCGTGAGTATCGTTGTATTTTAGTTGATTGGTGAGATAGAGAATCAGCAGGGCACGCATGCCGTAAAAGCTAAAATATTCCCAGATTTGCAGCGCAACGACATAGTAAATAGCGCGCGGCTGTGATGCGTGTTTATTCATAATAATTCCACAATTGACTGCAACGTCACGTAATAGTTGCGCGGCGTGCTTGTGTTTCCTTAAAGTTAAAACTTTGATACAGATCTGATTATTTATGCAATATGCTGTCTGATTGCATAAATATACATTAGCTGAAGCGTGATGATATAAACAATTTGCGTCTTTTGGCGTCGGGTTTGTTTCTTAATATGTCAAAAGATTGGCTATCGACGAACAGGCGAGGTAACGCTATGTTAACGGTGTAGCTATCAGAATACGGAAGGCGCGAAGATGAAAAACACCGAACTGGAACAACTGATTAACGAAAAACTGAACAGCGCGGCGATTAGTGATTACGCGCCGAATGGTTTGCAGGTAGAAGGCAAAGAGACGGTGCAAAAAATTGTTACCGGTGTCACCGCCAGCCAGGCTTTGCTCGATGAAGCGGTGCGTCTGGGCGCGGATGCGGTCATTGTGCATCATGGCTACTTCTGGAAAGGCGAATCTCCGGTCATTCGCGGCATGAAGCGTAACCGTTTAAAAACGTTGCTGGCAAATGATATCAACCTGTATGGCTGGCATCTGCCGTTGGACGCGCATCCGGAGCTGGGCAATAACGCACAGCTGGCGGCGTTACTTGGGATTACGGTCTTGGGCGAAATTGAGCCGTTGGTGCCGTGGGGCGAACTGACCATGCCTGTGCCGGGACTGGAGCTGGCTTCCTGGATTGAAGCGCGTCTGGGACGTAAGCCGTTATGGTGTGGCGATACCGGACCTGAGGTGGTTCAGCGCGTCGCCTGGTGCACGGGCGGCGGGCAGAGTTTTATCGATAGCGCCGCGCGTTTTGGCGTGGATGCTTTTATTACTGGCGAAGTTTCTGAACAGACCATTCATTCAGCCCGCGAGCAGGGATTGCATTTTTATGCTGCGGGTCACCATGCCACTGAACGCGGTGGTATTCGCGCATTGAGCGAGTGGCTGAATGAAAATACCGATCTGGATGTGACCTTTATTGATATTCCTAATCCTGCATAACGAATAATCAGAGGGATCGAAAGTGCAACGAGCGCGTTGTTATCTGATAGGTGAAACGGCGGTAGTGCTGGAGCTGGAACCGCCGGTGACGCTGGCTAGCCAGAAACGGATCTGGCGACTGGCGCAGCGTCTGGTGGATATGCCGAATGTGGTTGAAGCCATTCCCGGCATGAACAATATCACGGTGATTTTACGTAATCCTGAGTCGCTGGCGCTGGATGCCATAGAGCGTTTGCAACGCTGGTGGGAGGAGAGTGAGGCGCTGGAGCCGGAGTCTCGTTTTATTGAAATTCCGGTGGTTTACGGTGGCGCAGGCGGACCGGATTTGGCGGTGGTCGCGGCGCATTGTGGATTGAGCGAAAAACAGGTTGTTGAATTGCACTCCTCTGTGGAATACGTGGTCTGGTTTTTAGGTTTTCAACCGGGCTTCCCGTATCTCGGGAGTTTGCCGGAACAACTACACACGCCACGGCGCGCTGAACCGCGCTTGCTCGTTCCGGCAGGTTCTGTCGGGATCGGCGGGCCGCAGACCGGTGTTTATCCGCTGGCAACGCCGGGCGGCTGGCAGTTGATTGGTCATACCTCACTCAGCCTGTTTGATCCGGCGCGTGACGAACCCATCTTATTACGTCCGGGAGACAGCGTGCGCTTTGTACCGCAGAAGGAGGGAGTATGCTGAAGATTATTCGTGCGGGCATGTATACTACTGTGCAGGATGGCGGTCGTCACGGTTTTCGCCAGTCGGGTATCAGCCACTGCGGCGCACTGGATATGCCTGCGTTACGCATTGCTAACCTGCTGGTGGGTAATGATGCCAACGCTCCGGCGCTGGAAATCACGCTCGGTCAGTTAACGGTAGAGTTCGAAACTGATGGTTGGTTTGCCCTGACGGGGGCAGGTTGCGAAGCGCGGCTGGATGATAATGCCGTCTGGACTGGCTGGCGATTGCCGATGAAAGCAGGCCAGCGTTTAACGCTTAAACGCCCGCAGCACGGGATGCGCAGTTATCTGGCGGTCGCGGGTGGTATTGATGTTCCGCCGGTAATGGGGTCATGCAGTACCGATCTCAAAGTGGGGATTGGTGGGCTGGAAGGCCGTTTACTGAAGGATGGTGACCGACTCCCGATGGGTAAATCGAAGCGTGATTTTATGGAAGCGCAGGGCGTTAAACAGCTGCTGTGGGGCAACCGCATTCGCGCCTTGCCAGGGCCGGAATATCATGAGTTCGATCGTGCCTCGCAGGATGCATTCTGGCGTTCGCCCTGGCAACTTAGCCCGCAAAGTAACCGCATGGGTTATCGCTTACAGGGGCAAATTTTAAAACGCACCACCGATCGCGAACTGTTATCTCATGGTTTGTTGCCGGGCGTGGTGCAGGTGCCGCATAACGGCCAGCCGATTGTGTTGATGAACGACGCGCAAACCACCGGTGGGTACCCGCGTATTGCCTGTATCATTGAGGCTGATATGTATCATCTGGCGCAAATTCCGCTCGGTCAGCCGATTCATTTTGTCCAGTGTTCACTGGAAGAGGCACTGAAAGCGCGGCAAGATCAGCAACGTTATTTCGAACAATTAGCGTGGCGGCTGCACAATGAAAATTGACCTGAACGCCGATCTGGGCGAAGGCTGTGCCAGCGACGCAGAGCTATTAACGCTGGTTTCCTCTGCCAATATTGCCTGTGGATTTCATGCAGGCGATGCACAAACCATGCAGGCTTGTGTGCGTGACGCCATACAAAATGGTGTCGCCATTGGCGCTCACCCGAGCTTTCCGGACAGGGAACATTTTGGCCGTAGCGCCATGCAATTGCCGCCGGAAACCGTTTACGCCCAAACGCTGTATCAAATTGGTGCGCTGGCCGCTATTGCTCGCGCGCAAGGCGGCGTGATGCGTCACGTCAAACCGCACGGCATGTTATACAACCAGGCGGCGAAAGAGGCACAACTGGCAGACGCCATTGCCAGAGCAGTTTACGCTTGCGATCCGGCGTTGATTCTCGTTGGGCTGGCGGGAAGCGAGCTGATTCGTGCAGGCAAGCAATATGGCCTGACAACGCGCGAGGAAGTATTTGCCGATCGCGGATATCAGGCTGACGGCTCACTGGTACCGCGAAGTCAGCCTGGCGCGTTGATTGAAAACGAAGAACAGGCGCTGGCGCAGACGCTGGAGATGGTGCAACACGGCAGAGTCAAAAGTATCAACGGCGAATGGGCAACGGTCACGGCGCAAACGGTCTGCCTGCATGGCGATGGAGAACACGCACTGGCGTTCGCCCGCCGACTACGCTCTACATTTGCCGAAAAGGGGATTGTTGTCGCAGCATAACCCCGCTTAATAAAGAATGAAAAAAGGATATCACCATGCCTGAAGGCCCGGAGATCCGCCGTGCAGCGGATAACCTGGAGGCGGCGATCAAAGGCAAACCTCTAACTGATGTCTGGTTTGCCTTCCCGCAGTTAAAACCTTATCAATCACAACTTATCGGTCAACACGTTACCCATGTGGAAACGCGAGGTAAGGCGTTGTTAACTCATTTTTCCAACGGGTTAACGCTCTACAGCCATAATCAGCTTTACGGCGTCTGGCGCGTGGTTGATACCGGCGAAGAGCCGCAGACCACGCGAGTATTGCGGGTAAAACTGCAAACTGTCGACAAAACCATTCTACTTTATAGCGCCTCGGATATTGAGATGTTGACTCCGGAACAACTGACCACGCATCCGTTTTTACAACGCGTTGGCCCCGATGTACTCGACCCGAATCTGACGCCGGAAATGGTGAAAGAACGGTTATTGTCGCCGCGCTTTCGTAACCGTCAGTTTGCTGGATTACTACTCGATCAGGCGTTTCTGGCTGGGCTTGGCAATTATTTGCGGGTGGAGATCCTCTGGCAGGTGGGGTTAACCGGCAATCATAAAGCGAAAGATCTCAATGCGGCGCAACTGGATGCACTCGCACACGCGTTACTGGAGATTCCTCGACTTTCTTACGCTACGCGGGGGCAGGTGGATGAGAATAAACATCATGGGGCGCTGTTTCGCTTTAAGGTTTTTCATCGTGATGGCGAACCGTGCGAACGTTGTGGCAGCATCATTGAGAAAACCACGTTGTCCTCGCGCCCGTTTTACTGGTGTCCAGGCTGCCAGCACTAGGCCGACCGCTTCGGCGCATAGGTTGAAATAAACCGCGCAATGGCTGGCCCCGTCAGCAAAATACTGAACAGGCGTAGGGTTTGCATCGCCATAATAAGCGCCATATCGGCATTGCTCCCTGCGGCGATGACCGCCACGGTATCAAGCCCGCCGGGACTGGTGGCGAGGTAGGCAGTCATAAAATCAATATGCATAAACCGGGTCAGCCCCCACGCCATACCCGCACAAATAGCCAGCAGAGCAAAAATCGACAGCAGGATTTGTGGCAGTGGACGCAATGCTCGCAGTAATATTTGTTTATCGAAACCAAGACCAATCCGCCAGCCAATTGCCATATAGGCTATCGCCAGAAGCCATTCCGGTAGTTCGATGGTTATGTACTCACCAGACTGGAGCAGCGCGCCCGCCAGCATCGGGATGAGCATCGTGCCGGAAGGAAGACGTAGCAAGCATCCCGCCGTACCGGCAGCGACCGCGAGCAAAATCGTAAGCAGGAGATTAATGCTCACTGGCGGGAACCAGACGATCTGCTGGTTAACCGCTTCAGCGTTATCGCCCAGCATCATGCGGGTGACCAGAACAGCGGCCCCCGCGACGAACAGCACTCGCAGATATTGCATAAATGCCACCAGGCGAATATCTGCGCCGTAATCTTGCGCCATAGCGACCATTGCCGCCGCGCCGCCAGGAGAAGAACCCCAGGCACCGGTATTTCCAGGCAGTGAGCTATAGCGCACCAATAACCAACCCACGACGGCGCTGGAAAGTAACGTCACCAGTAAAATAGCTAACACAATCGGCCAGTTCACCGCTAGCGTGGTCAGGATCGAACCGGTCAGGTTTTGCGCAATCATGCAGCCAAGAATGGCCTGCGCGGCGAGAAAAGCGGATCGGGGAAGTTGCAGAGTAATTCCGCGCATACTAAAGATGATTCCGGCGATCATTGGCCCAAGTAATAGTGCCGCCGGAAGATGTACCGCGAGGAAGCCAATAGAAAGGAGAAGTGAAAGCACACATAACATTCCCCACTGCAAAACTGGCATCCTTCGCTTCCTCATTATTTTCTCTTTGGTGTATCGATACAGCATAAAGAAAGCCGGGCCAGGAAAAAATAACAGCAATCAAGGAAAAGGGGAAAATCAGCAATTTTCTGAAAGAGATGCCCTTTCGGTTGCAAAGGGCATCATGGGAAATTAGTTATAGTTAATCTTAAAAAGCACCACGGTATCGAAGGAGCCAGCCTCAATGGGAGTGCCGGGAATAGACGAAAGTTCAGCCGTATAGGTTTTTTCGTAGATCAGCATGTCACTGGTGAAGTCGGCATATTCGCTGTATTTGTTGAAGGTATAGGGCGAGGCGTTTTCATCCAGTAAACGTAGCTTCAGACCATTACCAATCAGCAATGCTTTATCTTCTTCAACCAACGTTTCTTCGGTATAAAACGAGGAGCTGACTTTGAATCCGTCGGTACATTGATCGTTTTGTGATTTTGTCGTTTTAATACCGAATGTTTTTGTCATGTTGTGTCGCCGGATATCCAGTACATTAAATTTACCAAAATCAATGACCTGGTTGGCTGGGGTAATAGAAAAATTGACGCTGCAATCCAATACCCGAATGTTTTCCAGACCGGTAATATGATATTTCAGGTTTTGGGCGGTAGGGTCCTCATTAACGCTTCCTTCGCCATCAAATTGCACCACAATGTAATCGCTGAGCGTGCTTTGATAATCATGCGGCGGTATCTCTCGTATCTTGACGTATAACCGCATGCGAGCGAGAAACGTACGCGACATATGAATATTATTGGGATCACCAGAGCAAATTTTGTTCTGCCATCCCATCGCGATGATCTGCTCAGGGGTATAAATATTAATGTTTTTGCTGTCGATGCACTGGTTAGTGTCGATGCGGCTTTTTCCCTGGTTAGCATCATAATCAACACCATTGTAAGTTACGCCGAGTTGATAATAGCGATCCTGAATTCCCGGGTACGGGTTTACCCAGGCGTAGACATGCTCGCTCTCAAAGTTGCCGTTGGTATTGTTGTCACAATAGACGGGAATTTTAATATCGTCAGACTCCCAGATCTTATCGCCGGGTTTGGCATTCCCTGGTACAGCAAATGGTTGAATAGATTCCGATTTTTCTACCGAACCACCGGATGAACCAAAGTAACAGTTCAGGGCAAGCGCAGATTTTAACGGTAGAAATAACAGACAGATGATGAGCAACAATCCCTTGCCAGCACTCATTTCTTCGCCTCCACAGCCTGTAAACGGCATTGCCCGTTACAGTTGAGCGTTGTCATGCGTAATGCGCCATAATCATCCATATAACCGAGATAAAACTGGCTGCCACTATAATTTCCAGTGGTTGTGCTTACTGTACTAAAAGGCGCAATCATCACAGTTTTGAAGCCCGGGAGAACGCTTTGCTCATTTCGCCCAAGATACGCGATGGTCAGATAATAGCCAGTAGGGTTTTTTAAGCTAAGCTGATTGCCCTGCTGGCTGACCTGTAACTGCAGTTCGACCTTTTCTCCTGCTTTCTTGCGTAATGCAGACGGTCGCCAGAACACCTTGATACGGCTCTGGATGGCGACTTGCAGAACGGCATGGTCGCTGTTTTTTTCCGGGGCGGGAGGAATTTCACGCATATTGTAGAAAAATAGCGTTTCGCGATCGCCCGGTAATTTCGCGGTCGAGGCTTGCTTGACTATCCGCACCTGCGTTGTTGCTTTCGGTTCCAGACGTTGTATCGGTGGCAGGGCGACCAGAAGATCGTCGCTTTTCTCCCCTTTTTCATTTTCGAGCCAGGAATAAGCGAGGTAGGGGAGTTTATCGCTACGATTATCTACTCGCAGGCTGGTGGCTTTATCATTAGCGTTAAACACAATGCGAGTGCGATCGGGTTGTAGTGCAGCGTGGCTACACAGACTGGTAACCAACAACAAAAGGGGAAGTCCTTTCATAAATGTCATTTTCATTTCCTTAATTAATGACAAGGTAAAATCAGGCGATTTGCGGTGTCTTCCATATGTTCAGGAAGATGGATCGAGCAACGCTGACTATCACCCCAGACCACGGTAAACTTTTGATTCTCAGCGACTCCGCTTAACCAGGCGTGTCCTTCCTCGCCAACCATCCCCACGCTAATGCTGCTGCCATCCTGACGGATATCCGCACCGAGGGGAGGGAACTGACCGCTGGCGTTGCGAATGATGACGTTAATGTCTTTACCGGAACGGGATGCCAGTGATTTGTAACCTATTGCGCCTTCAATCCACGTTTCTTTGATGACGTTTTCTGTCACCGTCACGCCGTCGGGTAAGTCGTTCATGTTCACGGCCACGGTGGAAGGTTGATAACTGGAAACCAGCGGTACCACTGCAATGCCAAAATGGTTGGTGTAGTTGAGATTGCCCTGAACCGGAATATCTGCCACGCCATCGGTGCTGACCATCAGGCGTGGTTCATTGGTGGAGCTGCGGCGATGGAAGGCTGCACCATATTGCGTCGCCGTGAAAGAACCACTCCAGCTGCTGCTAACAGAACTGTAGTCATTGGCAGCATAAGTACCAGAAAGATCCCACTCACCCGCTGAACTCAGGTGCTGATAGTTACCGCTCACCTGGGCTCCATTGTCCGGACGGTCGGATTGTAGTCCAGCAGACATCCCCCAGCTATTTCGTTCATCCAGCGTATCGTTCCACGACATGCGGTGTGTGGTGCTGTGGCTACTGTTTTGCATGTCATAACCGACCCGACCACCGTTACCGAAGGGAAGCGAAATCGACAGGTAAATCTGGTTGTCGCGATCTTTATCTTCGTAATGGGTTGTATTGAATGACGTCGAGATCGAGATATCTCTCCAGTTACCAATATCAACATTAAAACCCGCCGTGATGTTGGCGGTCGTGGAGGCGTCTGCATTCCACCAGGTTTGATGCAGCAGGTTGGCGTACAGATTGAGGTTCAGTGGGGTAATTGGTTGCCCCACGGATAAGCTGATCGTCTGTTTTTCGTCCTGCGCATCGTTGTCGTTGTATTTGTGATCCAGATAGTTGGCGTAGCTGTGAAAATGACGATCTGAGAAGCGATAAGCGGCGAGCGAAATCGTGCTGTTAGTGGCATCCACTTGTTTGCTGTAATTAAAGCGGTAACTTAAGCCCCGCTCGTCCTGCTGAGTATCAAACTGACTACTGGCCCAGGTGACATCAAACGACAATGCACCAAGCCAGAGCATATTTTGCCCGATACCCATTGCGGCAGAATGGTAGTCGTCACCCGAAATCAGCAGGCCGCCGTACAGCGAGGTATTTGACAGCATCCCCCAGGAAACTTCATTGCTAAAAAAGGTTTCATTTTCAGTTTGATGAGACATAGATGTTCGCGGCTGACCGGCAGCAAGTTTATAGCGAACCTGCCCCTGGCGCGTAAGGAAAGGCGTCGATGCTGCCGAAACCTGGAAATTGTTCACCCGACCATCTTCTTCCGTCACTTTGACATCCAGCGTCCCCTGGACGGACTGATTCAGATCATCAATGATAAACGGGCCTGGCGGGACTTTTTTCTGGTAAATAACTCGCCCTGAGTGACTCACGGTGACGGTGGCATTGGTTTGTGCAATACCGCTAATTTGTGGAGCGTAGCCGCGCAGTTCCCACGGTAACATCCGGTCGTCACTCGCCAGTGCCGCGCCGGTATAAGAAAAACCGTCGAAAATATTGGAACTAAAATCCGTTTCGCCGAGGGTTAATTTTGAACCTAATTGCGGTAGCGGGCGAAAAAGATAGGTACGTGATATTTCGCCTGACTGCTCATGGTTATCATCGCCATCATTTTGATTCAACTGATAGTCACTGCGTAAGCGCCATGCCCCCGCGTTAATTCCGGCTGTTCCGTAGGCGTTAAGATTAGTGCTGCTGCTGCCATCCTGTGGGCGGTAGCTGCTGGCAAACAAGTTGTAATCCATCAGGACACCGGGGACACCTTCTTTCCATGTGGAGGGTGGAGTCCAGTTATCTGAGTGCCACGCCAGCCAGGCCTGTGGGATGGTGATATTCAGTTGCTGACTGGCCTGATCAAAATTGAAGAGCATTTCTGGTCGGGAGCTAAAATCGACGCACTGATTAATCAGGGGTAACGACTGACGGACTTCAGGTTTTAAGCCAAATTTATCGACCAATAAATCATTGATGCACGGAATGGTATTGTCACCCTTTTTTTGCCAGTTAATTTTTTGCCCATTACTGATTTGGTTATTATTTACCGCAATGCTGACAAAATATTCACCGGGAGCAATGACACCTTTTTCCTTTAATAATGAAATATCAATGCGCTCACGCATCGATTTGTCGAGGACATTCAGGTTGAATTCAACCGCCATGGCGGAAGGCATCGCCATGACCAGGCAGGATACAAAAGAGAGTCGATAAATATTCACGGTGTCCATACCAGATAAATATTTTAAGAAAGGCGGCAGTGATGCCGCCCAATAACGCTTATTTATAATCCAGTACGTAGGTTGCATTCGCTGTAACAGCCCCTGCCGTTACTGGTGTCGCTTGATCAATTTGTTCCATCCAGGCAAAGAAGTTCAGTGTTTGTTCACTGGACGTTGGTGCGAGGTCGATATCCGGAGAAGCAGTGCCTAAAATGATATTGCTTTGATCCTTATTCATTAAACGCACGCCGACACCGGTGGCTTCGCCAGTGCTGGTATTGTTGAGTATCGGATCTGCGCCAGTAGTTTTCGCTGAGCTATCGAAGGTGACCGCAACTTTGGAAATCTTACCACCGGAACCGTTATTAGAGTTTTCCAGGTCGCAGTTGATTAAACGCAGGTCGACAGCAACCGCATCGCTGTGATGAGACTGATTAATGTGGCTGGTGGTCACCTGACCTAGCTCAATTTCTTTATCAATATCATCATGATGTATTTCACATGGTGCTTCTATAACTTCACCTTTAAAGTGAATTTCACCAGAACCTTCATCAGCTGCATAAACCGGTGCAGTGAATAACAGAGATACGGCCAATGCGGCCAATGTTTTTTGTCCTTTAAACATAACTGAGTCCTTTACAGAAATAGAAAAAGTATAGCGATATCAGAATATCTTATTTGATTGTCGAATGTTTTTAGTTTTACTTAAAAATATTATTAATTATATTAAATGCAAGGTTAACTAATTGATGTGATGAATTAATAATTTAATGAATGTTATCGGGGGGAATGAGAGAGATATACCTCATTTTCATGAGGTTATAAATGTAACTAAAAGCAGATACCTTAATTAAAATTTATTATTTTACCGATAAAATGAACAATTCTATTATTTTGCAATATTAATGTCAGCCGGTTAATTAATTTTATTTTTACATTTTTTTGTGTTTAGGTAGATAAAAATTAACCCGCCTTTTAAAGGCGGGTTAACAGAATTTACTGCTTAGGAATCAGCAGTTAACGTTTGATGTCGCTTTTAAAATCGCGTTTTTCATAGCCGGTATACAGCTGACGTGGACGGGCAATCTTCATGCCGTCACTGTGCATTTCGCTCCAGTGGGCGATCCAGCCAACTGTACGTGCCATAGCGAAGATCACGGTGAACATGGAAGACGGAATACCCATCGCTTTCAGGATGATACCAGAGTAGAAATCGACGTTCGGGTACAGTTTCTTCTCGATAAAGTACGGGTCGTTCAGCGCGATGTTTTCCAGCTCCATAGCCACTTCCAGCAGGTCATCCTTCGTGCCCAGCTCTTTCAGGACTTCGTGGCAGGTTTCACGCATGACGGTGGCGCGCGGGTCGTAGTTTTTGTACACGCGGTGACCGAAGCCCATCAGGCGGAAAGAGTCATTCTTGTCTTTCGCACGACGAACAAATTCCGGAATGTGTTTAACGGAGCTGATTTCTTCCAGCATTTTCAGAGCCGCTTCGTTAGCACCACCGTGCGCTGGTCCCCACAGTGAAGCAATACCTGCTGCGATACAGGCAAACGGGTTCGCCCCCGAAGAGCCAGCGGTACGCACGGTGGAGGTAGAGGCGTTCTGTTCATGGTCAGCGTGCAGGATCAGAATACGGTCCATCGCGCGTTCCAGAATCGGATTAACTTCATACGGTTCGCACGGCGTGGAGAACATCATATTCAGGAAGTTACCGGCATAGGAGAGATCGTTGCGCGGGTAAACGAATGGCTGACCAATGGAATACTTGTAACACATCGCGGCCATGGTCGGCATTTTTGACAGCAGGCGGAACGCGGCAATTTCACGATGACGAGGATTGTTAACATCCAGCGAGTCGTGATAGAACGCCGCCAGCGCGCCGGTAATACCACACATGACTGCCATTGGATGCGAGTCGCGACGGAAAGCATGGAACAGACGGGTAATCTGCTCGTGGATCATGGTATGACGGGTCACCGTCGTTTTAAATTCGTCATACTGTTCCTGAGTTGGTTTTTCACCATTCAGCAGGATGTAACAAACTTCCAGGTAGTTAGAATCGGTCGCCAGCTGATCGATCGGGAAACCGCGGTGCAGCAAAATACCTTCATCACCATCAATAAAAGTAATTTTAGATTCGCAGGATGCGGTTGAAGTGAAGCCTGGGTCAAAGGTGAACACACCTTTTGAACCGAGAGTACGGATATCAATAACATCTTGACCCAGCGTGCCTTTCAGCACATCCAGTTCAACAGCTGTATCCCCGTTGAGGGTGAGTTTTGCTTTTGTATCAGCCATTTAAGGTCTCCTTAGCGCCTTATTGCGTAAGACTGCCGGAACTTAAATTTGCCTTCGCACATCAACCTGGCTTTACCCGTTTGTTATTTGGCTCGCCGCTCTGTGAAAGAGGGGAAAACCTGGGTACAGAGCTCTGGGCGCTTGCAGGTAAAGGATCCATTGATGACGAATAAATGGCGAATCAAGTACTTAGCAATCCGAATTATTAAACTTGTCTACCACTAATAACTGTCCCGAATGAATTGGTCAATACTTCCACACTGTTACATAAGTTAATCTTAGGTGAAATACTGACTTCATAACTTTTACGCATTATATGCTTTTCCTAGTGATGTTTGTAACAACTTTGTTGAATGATTGTCAAATTAGATGATTAAAAATTAAATAAATGTTGTTATCGTGACCCAGATCACTGTTCGGGATAAAACCCGACAAACTATATGTAGGTTAATTGTAATGATTTTGTGAACGGCCTATACTGCCGCCAGGTCTCCGGAACACCCTGCAATCCCGAGCCACCCAGCGTTGTAACGTGTCGTTTTCGCATCTGGAAGCAGTGTTTTGCATGACGCGCAGTTATAGAAAGGACGCTGTCTGACCCGCAAGCAGACCGGAGGAAGGAAATCCCGACGTCTCCAGGTAACAGAAAGTTAACCTCTGTGCCCGTAGTCCCCAGGGAATAATAAGAACAGCATGTGGGCGTTATTCATGATAAGAAATGTGAAAAAACAAAGACCTGTTAATCTGGACCTACAGACCATCCGGTTCCCCGTCACGGCGATAGCGTCCATTCTCCATCGCGTTTCCGGTGTGATCACCTTTGTTGCAGTGGGCATCCTGCTGTGGCTTCTGGGTACCAGCCTCTCTTCCCCTGAAGGTTTCGAGCAAGCTTCCGCGATTATGGGCAGCTTCTTCGTCAAATTTATCATGTGGGGCATCCTTACCGCTCTGGCGTATCACGTCGTCGTAGGTATTCGCCACATGATGATGGATTTTGGCTATCTGGAAGAAACATTCGAAGCGGGTAAACGCTCCGCCAAAATCTCCTTTGTTATTACTGTCGTGCTTTCACTTCTCGCAGGAGTCCTCGTATGGTAAGCAACGCCTCCGCATTAGGACGCAATGGCGTACATGATTTCATCCTCGTTCGCGCTACCGCTATCGTCCTGACGCTTTACATCATTTATATGGTCGGTTTTTTCGCTACCACTGGCGAGCTGACATATGAAGTCTGGATTGGTTTCTTCGCCTCTGCGTTCACCAAAGTGTTCACCCTGCTGGCGCTGTTTTCTATCTTGATCCATGCCTGGATCGGCATGTGGCAGGTGTTGACCGACTACGTTAAACCACTGGCTTTGCGCCTGATGCTGCAACTGGTGATTGTCGTTGCACTGGTGGTTTACGTGATTTATGGATTCGTTGTGGTGTGGGGTGTGTGATGAAATTGCCAGTCAGAGAATTTGATGCAGTTGTGATTGGTGCCGGTGGCGCAGGTATGCGCGCGGCGCTGCAAATTTCCCAGAGCGGCCAAACCTGTGCGCTGCTCTCCAAAGTCTTCCCGACCCGTTCCCATACCGTTTCTGCGCAAGGCGGCATTACCGTTGCGCTGGGTAATACCCATGAAGATAACTGGGAATGGCATATGTACGACACCGTAAAAGGGTCGGACTATATCGGTGACCAGGACGCGATTGAATATATGTGTAAAACCGGGCCGGAAGCGATTCTGGAACTGGAACACATGGGCCTGCCGTTCTCGCGCCTTGATGATGGTCGTATCTATCAACGTCCGTTTGGCGGCCAGTCGAAAAACTTCGGTGGCGAGCAAGCGGCACGTACTGCGGCGGCAGCTGACCGTACCGGTCACGCACTGTTGCACACGCTTTATCAGCAGAACCTGAAAAACCACACCACCATTTTCTCCGAGTGGTATGCGCTGGATCTGGTGAAGAACCAGGATGGCGCGGTAGTTGGTTGTACCGCACTGTGCATCGAAACCGGTGAAGTGGTTTACTTCAAAGCCCGTGCGACTGTGCTGGCAACCGGCGGGGCAGGGCGTATTTATCAGTCCACCACCAACGCGCACATTAACACCGGAGATGGCGTCGGCATGGCTATCCGTGCAGGTGTACCGGTGCAGGATATGGAAATGTGGCAGTTCCACCCGACCGGTATAGCAGGTGCGGGCGTACTGGTCACCGAAGGTTGCCGTGGTGAAGGCGGTTATCTGCTGAACAAACATGGCGAACGCTTTATGGAGCGTTATGCGCCGAATGCCAAAGATCTGGCGGGCCGTGACGTGGTGGCGCGTTCCATCATGATCGAAATCCGTGAAGGTCGCGGCTGTGATGGTCCATGGGGGCCACATGCAAAACTGAAACTCGACCACCTGGGTAAAGAAGTTCTCGAATCCCGTCTGCCGGGTATCCTTGAACTCTCCCGTACCTTCGCACACGTCGATCCGGTGAAAGAGCCGATTCCGGTTATCCCAACCTGTCACTACATGATGGGCGGTATTCCGACCAAAGTGACCGGTCAGGCGCTGACGGTGAACGAGAAAGGCGAAGATGTGGTTGTTCCGGGGCTGTTCGCGGTAGGTGAAATCGCTTGTGTATCGGTACACGGCGCTAACCGTCTTGGCGGCAACTCGCTGCTGGACCTGGTGGTCTTTGGTCGCGCAGCGGGCCTGCATCTGCAAGAGTCTATTGCCGAGCAGGGCGCACTGCGCGATGCCAGCGAGTCTGATGTTGAAGCGTCTCTGGATCGTCTGAATCGCTGGAACAACAACCGTAATGGTGAAGATCCAGTGGCGATTCGTAAAGCACTGCAAGAATGTATGCAGCATAACTTCTCGGTCTTCCGTGAAGGTGATGCGATGGCAAAAGGGCTTGAGCAGTTGAAAGTGATCCGCGAGCGTTTGAAAAATGCCCGTCTGGATGACACTTCCAGCGAGTTCAACACCCAGCGCGTTGAATGCCTGGAACTGGATAACCTGATGGAAACGGCGTATGCAACGGCTGTTTCTGCCAACTTCCGTACCGAAAGCCGTGGCGCGCATAGCCGCTTCGACTTCCCGGATCGTGATGATGAAAACTGGCTGTGCCACTCCCTGTATCTGCCAGAGTCGGAATCCATGACGCGCCGAAGCGTCAACATGGAACCGAAACTGCGCCCGGCATTCCCGCCGAAGATTCGTACTTACTAATGCGGAGACAGGAAAATGAGACTCGAGTTTTCAATTTATCGCTATAACCCGGATGTTGATGATGCTCCGCGTATGCAGGATTACACCCTGGAAGCGGAAGAAGGTCGCGACATGATGCTGCTGGATGCGCTTATCCAGTTGAAAGAGAAAGATCCCAGCCTGTCGTTCCGTCGCTCCTGCCGTGAAGGTGTGTGCGGTTCCGACGGTCTGAACATGAACGGCAAGAATGGTCTGGCCTGTATTACCCCGATTTCGGCACTCAACCAGCCGGGCAAGAAGATTGTGATTCGCCCGCTGCCAGGTTTACCAGTGATCCGCGATTTGGTGGTAGACATGGGACAATTCTATGCGCAATATGAGAAAATTAAGCCTTACCTGTTGAATAATGGACAAAATCCGCCAGCTCGTGAGCATTTACAGATGCCAGAGCAGCGCGAAAAAATCGACGGGCTGTATGAATGTATTCTCTGCGCATGTTGTTCAACCTCTTGTCCGTCTTTCTGGTGGAATCCCGATAAGTTTATCGGCCCGGCAGGCTTGTTAGCGGCATATCGTTTCCTGATCGATAGCCGTGATACCGAGACTGACAGCCGCCTCGACGGTTTGAGCGATGCATTCAGCGTATTCCGCTGTCACAGCATCATGAACTGCGTCAGTGTATGTCCGAAGGGGCTGAACCCGACGCGCGCCATCGGCCATATCAAGTCGATGTTGTTGCAGCGTAATGCGTAAACCCAGGCCTGATAAGACGCACAAGCGTCGCATCAGGCAACCAGTGCCGGATGCGGCGTGAACGCCTTATCCGGCCTACAAAAGAAATGCAGGAAATCTTTAAAAACTGCCCCTGACACTAAGACAGTTTTTAAAGGTTCCTTCGCGAGCCACTACGTAGACAAGAGCTCGCAAGTGAACCCCGGCACGCACATCACTGTGCGTGGTAGTATCCACGGCGAAGTAAGCATAAAAAAGATGCTTAAGGGATCACGATGCAGAACAGCGCTTTGAAAGCCTGGTTGGACTCTTCTTACCTCTCTGGCGCAAACCAGAGCTGGATAGAACAGCTCTATGAAGACTTCTTAACCGATCCTGACTCGGTTGACGCTAACTGGCGTTCGACGTTCCAGCAGTTACCTGGTACGGGAGTCAAACCGGATCAATTCCACTCTCAAACGCGTGAATATTTCCGCCGCCTGGCGAAAGACGCTTCACGTTACTCTTCAACGATCTCCGACCCTGACACCAATGTGAAGCAGGTTAAAGTCCTGCAGCTCATTAACGCATACCGCTTCCGCGGTCACCAGCATGCGAATCTCGATCCGCTGGGACTGTGGCAGCAAGATAAAGTGGCCGATCTGGATCCGTCTTTCCACGATCTGACCGAAGCAGACTTCCAGGAGACCTTCAACGTCGGTTCATTTGCCAGCGGCAAAGAAACCATGAAACTCGGCGAGCTGCTGGAAGCCCTCAAGCAAACCTACTGCGGCCCGATTGGTGCCGAGTACATGCACATTACCAGCACCGAAGAAAAACGCTGGATCCAACAGCGTATCGAGTCTGGTCGCGCGACTTTCAATAGCGAAGAGAAAAAACGCTTCTTAAGCGAACTGACCGCCGCTGAAGGCCTTGAACGTTACCTCGGCGCAAAATTCCCTGGCGCAAAACGCTTCTCGCTGGAAGGCGGTGATGCGTTAATCCCGATGCTTAAAGAGATGATCCGCCATGCTGGCAACAGCGGCACCCGTGAAGTGGTTCTTGGGATGGCGCACCGTGGTCGTCTGAACGTGCTGGTTAACGTGCTGGGTAAAAAACCGCAAGATTTGTTCGACGAATTTGCCGGTAAACATAAAGAACACCTCGGCACGGGCGACGTGAAATACCACATGGGCTTCTCGTCTGACTTCCAGACCGATGGCGGCCTGGTTCACCTGGCGCTGGCGTTTAACCCGTCTCACCTTGAGATTGTAAGCCCGGTAGTTATCGGTTCTGTTCGCGCCCGTCTGGACAGACTCGATGAGCCGAGCAGCAACAAAGTGCTGCCAATCACCATCCACGGTGATGCCGCAGTGACCGGGCAGGGCGTGGTTCAGGAAACCCTGAACATGTCGAAAGCGCGTGGTTATGAAGTTGGCGGTACGGTACGTATCGTTATCAACAACCAGGTCGGTTTCACTACCTCTAACCCGCTGGATGCCCGTTCTACGCCGTACTGTACTGATATCGGCAAGATGGTACAGGCACCGATTTTCCACGTTAATGCGGATGATCCGGAAGCCGTTGCCTTTGTGACCCGTCTGGCGCTCGATTTCCGTAACACCTTTAAACGTGATGTCTTCATCGACCTGGTGTGCTACCGCCGTCACGGCCACAACGAAGCCGACGAGCCGAGTGCAACTCAGCCGCTGATGTATCAGAAAATCAAAAAACATCCGACGCCGCGCAAAATCTACGCTGACAAGCTGGAGCAGGAAAAAGTCGCGACGCTGGAAGATGCCACCGAGATGGTTAACCTGTACCGCGATGCGCTGGATGCTGGCGATTGCGTGGTAGCAGAGTGGCGTCCGATGAACATGCACTCTTTCACCTGGTCGCCGTACCTCAACCACGAATGGGACGAAGAGTACCCGAACAAAGTTGAGATGAAGCGCCTGCAGGAACTGGCGAAACGTATCAGTACGGTGCCGGAAGCGGTTGAAATGCAGTCTCGCGTTGCCAAGATTTATGGCGATCGCCAGGCAATGGCTGCCGGTGAGAAACTGTTCGACTGGGGCGGCGCGGAAAACCTCGCTTACGCCACGCTGGTTGATGAAGGCATTCCGGTCCGCCTGTCGGGTGAAGACTCCGGTCGCGGTACCTTCTTCCATCGCCATGCGGTGATCCACAACCAGTCCAACGGTTCCACTTACACGCCGCTGCAACATATCCATAATGGCCAGGGCGCGTTCCGCGTCTGGGACTCCGTACTGTCTGAAGAAGCAGTGCTGGCGTTTGAATACGGTTATGCCACCGCAGAGCCGCGTACGCTGACCATCTGGGAAGCGCAGTTTGGTGACTTCGCTAACGGTGCGCAGGTGGTTATCGACCAGTTCATCTCCTCTGGCGAACAGAAATGGGGCCGGATGTGTGGTCTGGTAATGCTGCTGCCGCACGGGTATGAAGGGCAGGGGCCGGAGCACTCCTCCGCGCGTCTGGAACGTTATCTGCAACTTTGTGCTGAACAAAACATGCAGGTGTGCGTACCGTCTACCCCGGCACAGGTTTACCATATGCTGCGTCGTCAGGCGCTGCGCGGGATGCGTCGTCCGCTGGTGGTGATGTCGCCGAAATCCCTGCTGCGTCATCCGCTGGCGGTTTCCAGCCTCGAAGAACTGGCGAACGGCACCTTCCTGCCTGCCATTGGTGAAATCGACGAGCTTGATCCTAAGGGTGTGAAGCGCGTAGTGATGTGTTCTGGTAAGGTTTATTACGACCTGTTGGAACAACGCCGTAAGAACAATCAACACGATGTCGCCATTGTGCGTATCGAGCAACTCTACCCGTTCCCGCATAAAGCGATGCAGGAAGTGTTGCAGCAGTTTGCTCACGTCAAGGATTTTGTCTGGTGCCAGGAAGAGCCGCTCAACCAGGGCGCATGGTACTGCAGCCAGCATCATTTCCGTGAAGTGATTCCGTTTGGGGCTTCTCTGCGTTATGCAGGCCGCCCGGCCTCCGCCTCTCCGGCGGTAGGGTATATGTCCGTTCACCAGAAACAGCAACAAGATCTGGTTAATGACGCGCTGAACGTCGAATAAATAAAGGATACACAATGAGTAGCGTAGATATTCTGGTCCCTGACCTGCCTGAATCCGTAGCCGATGCCACCGTCGCAACCTGGCATAAAAAACCCGGCGACGCAGTCGTACGTGATGAAGTGCTGGTAGAAATCGAAACTGACAAAGTGGTACTGGAAGTACCGGCATCAGCAGACGGCATTCTGGATGCGGTTCTGGAAGATGAAGGTACAACCGTAACGTCTCGTCAGATCCTTGGTCGCCTGCGTGAAGGCAACAGCGCCGGTAAAGAAACCAGCGCCAAATCTGAAGAGAAAGCGTCAACTCCGGCACAACGCCAACAGGCGTCTCTGGAAGAGCAAAACAACGATGCGTTAAGCCCTGCGATCCGTCGCCTTTTGGCTGAACACAATCTTGATGCCAGCGCCATTAAAGGCACCGGTGTAGGTGGTCGTCTGACCCGTGAAGATGTGGAAAAACATCTGGCGAAAGCCCCGGCGAAAGAGTCTGCACCGGCAGCAGCTGCTACGGCGGCGCAACCGGCTCTGGCTGCACGTAGCGAAAAACGTGTTCCGATGACTCGCCTGCGTAAGCGTGTGGCAGAGCGTCTGCTGGAAGCGAAAAACTCCACCGCCATGCTGACCACGTTCAATGAAGTCAACATGAAGCCGATTATGGATCTGCGTAAGCAGTATGGTGAAGCGTTTGAAAAACGTCACGGCATCCGTCTGGGCTTTATGTCCTTCTACGTGAAAGCGGTGGTTGAAGCCCTGAAACGTTACCCGGAAGTGAATGCTTCTATCGACGGCGATGATGTGGTTTACCACAACTATTTCGACGTCAGCATGGCGGTATCTACGCCGCGTGGCCTGGTGACGCCGGTTCTGCGTGATGTCGATACCCTCGGCATGGCAGACATCGAGAAGAAAATTAAAGAGCTGGCAGTTAAAGGCCGTGACGGCAAGCTGACGGTTGAAGATCTGACCGGTGGTAACTTTACCATCACCAACGGTGGTGTGTTCGGTTCCCTGATGTCTACGCCTATCATCAACCCGCCGCAGAGCGCAATTCTGGGTATGCACGCTATCAAAGATCGTCCGATGGCAGTGAATGGTCAGGTTGAGATCCTGCCGATGATGTACCTGGCGCTGTCCTACGATCACCGTCTGATCGATGGTCGCGAGTCCGTGGGTTTCCTGGTAACGATCAAAGAGTTGCTGGAAGATCCGACGCGTCTGCTGCTGGACGTGTAGTAGTTTAAGTTTCACCTGCACTGTAGACCGGATGAGGCATTATCGCTTTCTCCGGCAATTGAAGCCTGATGCGACGCTGACGCGTCTTATCAGGCCTACGGGTGACCGACAATACCCGGAAGCGATACGAAATATTCGGTCTACGGTTTAAAAGATAACGATTACTGAAGGATGGACAGAACACATGAACTTACATGAATATCAGGCAAAACAACTGTTTGCCCGCTATGGCTTACCAGCACCGGTGGGTTATGCCTGTACTACTCCGCGCGAAGCAGAAGAAGCCGCTTCAAAAATCGGTGCCGGTCCGTGGGTAGTGAAATGTCAGGTTCACGCTGGTGGCCGCGGTAAAGCGGGCGGTGTGAAAGTTGTAAACAGCAAAGAAGACATCCGTGCTTTTGCAGAAAACTGGCTGGGCAAGCGTCTGGTAACGTATCAAACAGATGCTAATGGCCAACCGGTTAACCAGATTCTGGTTGAAGCAGCGACCGATATCGCTAAAGAGCTGTATCTTGGTGCCGTTGTAGACCGTAGTTCCCGTCGCGTGGTCTTTATGGCCTCCACCGAAGGCGGCGTGGAAATCGAAAAAGTGGCGGAAGAAACTCCGCACCTGATCCACAAAGTTGCGCTTGATCCGCTGACTGGCCCGATGCCGTATCAGGGACGCGAGCTGGCGTTCAAACTGGGTCTGGAAGGTAAACTGGTTCAGCAGTTCACCAAAATCTTCATGGGCCTGGCGACCATTTTCCTGGAGCGCGACCTGGCGTTGATCGAAATCAACCCGCTGGTCATCACCAAACAGGGCGATCTGATCTGCCTCGACGGTAAACTGGGTGCTGATGGCAACGCACTGTTCCGCCAGCCTGATCTGCGCGAAATGCGCGACCAGTCGCAGGAAGATCCACGTGAAGCACAGGCTGCACAGTGGGAACTGAACTACGTTGCGCTGGACGGTAACATCGGTTGTATGGTTAACGGCGCAGGTCTGGCGATGGGTACCATGGACATCGTTAAACTGCACGGTGGCGAACCAGCTAACTTCCTGGACGTTGGCGGTGGCGCAACCAAAGAACGTGTAACCGAAGCGTTCAAAATCATCCTCTCTGACGACAAAGTGAAAGCCGTTCTGGTTAACATCTTCGGTGGTATCGTTCGTTGCGACCTGATCGCTGACGGTATCATCGGCGCGGTAGCGGAAGTGGGTGTTAACGTACCGGTCGTGGTACGTCTGGAAGGTAACAACGCCGAACTCGGCGCGAAGAAACTGGCTGACAGCGGCCTGAATATTATTGCAGCAAAAGGTCTGACGGATGCAGCTCAGCAGGTTGTTGCCGCAGTGGAGGGGAAATAATGTCCATTTTAATTGATAAAAACACCAAGGTTATCTGCCAGGGCTTTACTGGTAGCCAGGGGACTTTCCACTCTGAACAGGCCATTGCATACGGCACTAAAATGGTTGGCGGCGTAACCCCAGGTAAAGGCGGTACTACCCACCTCGGTCTGCCGGTGTTCAACACCGTGCGTGAAGCCGTTGCTGCCACTGGCGCTACCGCTTCTGTTATCTACGTACCGGCTCCGTTCTGCAAAGACTCCATTCTGGAAGCCATCGACGCAGGTATCAAACTGATTATCACCATCACTGAAGGCATCCCGACGCTGGATATGCTGACCGTGAAAGTGAAACTGGATGAAGCAGGCGTTCGTATGATCGGCCCGAACTGCCCGGGCGTTATCACTCCGGGTGAATGCAAAATCGGTATCCAGCCGGGTCACATTCACAAACCGGGTAAAGTGGGTATCGTTTCCCGTTCCGGTACACTCACCTATGAAGCGGTTAAACAGACCACGGATTACGGTTTCGGTCAGTCGACCTGTGTCGGTATCGGCGGCGACCCGATCCCTGGCTCTAACTTTATCGACATCCTCGAAATGTTCGAAAAAGATCCGCAGACCGAAGCGATCGTGATGATCGGTGAGATCGGCGGTAGCGCTGAAGAAGAAGCGGCTGCGTACATCAAAGAGCACGTTACCAAGCCAGTTGTAGGTTACATCGCTGGTGTAACTGCGCCGAAAGGCAAACGTATGGGCCACGCGGGTGCCATCATTGCCGGTGGGAAAGGGACTGCGGATGAGAAATTCGCTGCTCTGGAAGCCGCAGGCGTGAAAACCGTTCGCAGCCTGGCGGATATCGGTGAAGCACTGAAAACTGTTCTGAAATAAATATCTGTAATAAGAAATAGCCCTCGCCGCTTCCCTCTACAGGAATGGCGAAGGGCTGTCGGTTTCGACATGGTTGGCCATCGTATGATGGCCTTTTTTATGCCTTAAACGTTAACCACGGTCGAAATCTGACCGCAGGCTGAATTAATCCGGCTTCTTGTTGGGCTTCGATAACCGGACCAATATCTTTATAAGCCGCTGGCGCTTCTTCAAGACGTCGTTCTTCGCGCAATGTGACGCATTGCCACGGCAGCGTTGACTCTTCAGTCGCGCGTGAGCGCATGGCCTGCCGACGCTGGCTGCGTCCTGCTCCGTGACTGCATGACCACAGCCACTCCGGGTTGCCGCAACCAACCGCAAGCCACGAATAATCGCCCATTGAACCGGGGATTAACGCCAGATTGCCCACTCGTGCCGGTGTTGCGCCTTTGCGATGAATATTCATTTCATGCTCGCGAAGGATGATGTTATGTGGCACATCCACCACCAGATGCGAATTGTCCTGATGAAAGAGATTGGCAAGACATACGCGCACCATTTCGGCAATTGTCACGCGATTTAACCACGCGTAACGCGCCGCCATTCCTATCGCTTGTAGATATTCCTCCGCCAGTCCGCCTGCCAGACCATATAACCCGCTTTGTGGATGTTTATGTCCGGTGGGCCATTCAGCACGGGCGCGATCCATCCAGCGTCTTCCGACGTAAAAGCCAACATCTCGCGATCCACTGTGGATCATCACCACAATATCGCCTGTTTTCAGCCCTTGTTGCCAGGCTACATGGCGATCAACCACGCTATCAACGACCTGAAGTTCAATAAAATGATTACCTGAACCCGGCGTACCAAGACAAGGATCGCGGAGTAATGCGCGGTCCGTTGCCAGCAGGGCAGGTGGGGCATAACGCGAATGACTGTTATGCTCGTTAAGCCCAATGCAGCGGTCAATCTCTTGCGTCATCCGGGGGATATTTGTACGTGTCCAGAGACCTGCTGATGGCAAGGCCGACATGCAATCTGCCGGTCCGCCATCAAAAAGCGCGGTGAACGCTCGTGCGGATAACGGAACATCGCGCTCATTCTGCAGTAACACTTGTGTTAACCGCTGAGTGATTATTTCTTTATTCGCTTCGGCTTGCTCAAGGGTTAATCCGGTCGTCAGCAGCCGCATGCCACAAGAAATATCGGTGCCGATGGCGGCGGGAATGACTAAATCCGGCGTTGAGGCCACCACCGCGCCAACGGGGACGCCATTGCCGGGATGAAAATCTGGCGTCGCGCACGTCTGGCGTACGTAACCTGGATGGCCTGGTATCTTCACTTCTGCAAAATCAAGCAGTTGTGTCACTGCTTTTTCTTCCAGCGGCAGTTCGTCCGGCAGCAGTACGCGGGCACTGGCTCCTGATGGACGACATAATGAAACAATATTGTTGGCGCGGGAAAGTTGGATCCCTTTGCGCAGAAAGGCTTTATCAAGCCTTGAAAGATGATGCATAACGCTGTCCTGAAATATAGACGTTAATCAACCCCCTGTATTGCGAGGGTAATTTTGTCTTTCCGGTCAGCAGCCAGCAAAAGGGAAAGAAAACGCGCGTAGTGTATGCAGCAATGACGATCAATACAAGATAAAAAAGACTATTAACAAACGGGGGTGTTATAAAAGGGGTAAGTTATCGACGCCAGATTGTAAAATATGAAAAATGATAATTTCCAGTGGATATATTTTAAGATTTATTTTTACGCCTATTTTTACGTCGGGTAACTAGCCATTGTTGCCGTTTTTTAATTATCAAAAGTGGGATGAAAACAAATGGATTATTAATGATAATAAAACATGTCTTTATGACGAATAATGAAGATCTTATTTTAAATATCATTGTGTTATGCGCACTGTGTGGTGTCGGAACACCTGTTGTTACGCTAATATCTGGTCGTTATTAACGCATTTCTTAGATAATTAAATTACTGACATCTTGCAATCTCATCATATTCATATGTTCAAATTAGAAAATATTTTGCCAACAATATCACTTTTTCGACAAGTTAAATTAAGCATATTGAATTCGCATACAACGCGTTGGTGGTTTTGAATTTATATTCATAGTGAATATACCAAGACAAACAATATTCACTAAATGAATTAATAATACAAAATGATAAACGGGAATTATAGAAACCGTTTCTATATTCATTCGTTCGTTTTTTCTGACCGATTACAGCGTTTAATTTTATCAAGTAACAGGAGAAGATTCATGAGTAAGCCTTCAGACCCGCGTATTGATACCAGCCGTGTAATCCATGCGCCACACGGTACGCAGCTGCACTGCAAAAACTGGCAAATTGAAGCAGCCTACCGGATGTTGCAGAACAACCTTGATCCCGACGTTGCCGAAAATCCACAGCATCTGGTGGTGTATGGTGGTATTGGTCGTGCGGCACGTAACTGGGAGTGTTTTGACAAGATCCTTGAATCACTGAAAAATCTGGAAGCTGATGAGTCACTGCTGGTTCAGTCCGGTAAACCCGTAGGCGTGTTTAAAACGCATACCGATGCGCCGCGCGTATTGATTGCCAACTCTAACCTGGTACCGCAATGGGCCAACTGGGATCATTTCAATGAACTGGATCGTAAAGGTCTGTTCATGTACGGCCAGATGACCGCTGGCTCGTGGATCTACATCGGTAGTCAGGGCATTGTGCAGGGAACGTTCGAAACCTTTGTTGAAGCGGGTCGTCAGCACTACAACAATTCGCTGAGTGGAAAATGGATCCTGACCGCGGGGCTCGGTGGTATGGGTGGCGCACAACCGCTGGCGGCGACTCTGGCGGGGGCGTGCTCATTAAATATCGAGTGCCAGCAAAGTAGCATCGACTTCCGACTGCGTACCCGTTATGTCGATAAACAAGCGAAAGATCTTGATGATGCACTGGCGCTGATTAAATACCATACCGAGCGCAAAGACGCTGTTTCAATCGCGCTGTTGGGCAATGCGGCGGAAATTGTTCCTGAGCTGGTGAAACGTGCGCATCAGGGGGCGATTAAGCCGGATCTGGTAACCGACCAGACTTCCGCTCACGATCTGGTTTATGGCTACCTACCGATGGGCTGGAGCGTAGAACAATGGCGCGCTGCACAGCAGGATCCACAGCAACACGCCAGATTGCAAAAAGAAGCGGCACAGAGCTGCGTCGCACATGTTCAGGGGATGCTGGACTTCCAGGCGATGGGGATCCCGGTTGTCGATTATGGCAACAACATCCGCCAGGTGGCCTTCAACGAAGGTCTGCAAAATGCCTTTGATTTCCCGGGCTTTGTTCCGGCTTATATTCGTCCAATGTTTTGTGAAGGCAAAGGTCCATTCCGTTGGGTGGCGCTGTCTGGCGACCCGGAAGATATCTATAAAACCGATGCCAAAATTAAAGAGTTGTTCCCCAATAACGTACTGACGCATCGCTGGCTGGATATGGCGCGCGAGCGCATTGCCTTCCAGGGACTTCCTTCACGTATTTGCTGGCTGGGGCTTGGTGAGCGTCACCTGGCGGGGCTGGCATTCAACGAAATGGTGCGCAACGGTGAACTAAAAGCACCGATTGTGATTGGGCGCGATCATCTTGATACCGGTTCTGTCGCCAGCCCGAACCGCGAAACCGAAAGCATGCTTGATGGCAGTGATGCGGTTTCTGACTGGCCGTTGCTCAACGGTTTGCTCAACACTGCAGGGGGAGCAACGTGGGTATCCCTGCATCATGGCGGCGGCGTCGGGATGGGGTATTCACAACACGCCGGGATGGTTATTGTTGCCGATGGTAGCGAAGAAGCCGAAAAACGTCTGGCGCGTGTGCTGGTGAATGACTGTGCGTCCGGGGTTATGCGTCATGCGGATGCGGGTTATGAAGCGGCAATTGAATGTGCCAAAAACTATGGTCTGAAATTACCGATGATTCGCTAAATATTAACGCCGTCATTTAATATTTGCGCTAATACAGGCGGAGAATAATTCGCCTGTATAACAATAATTATCAAAAAATATTTTTACATCGTCGAGAGAAATATCTCCCGACCCTCTATTGCTGTTTCAAAAAATGACCTCTCATTTTGCAGGAGACTTTTTCATGGAATCAAGCAGCCCTATCCGCAGTAAAAAGCCAGTATTAGAATCAAATACGATTAACGCCGTTCCTGAGTCTGCTCGCCACGGCGCGCCATCTAGTCAGTTTACTTTATGGCTAAGTGCTAACTTACAAATTACCGCAGTGGTGGACGGCGCGTTAGCGATTATTTTTGGCTCCGAAGCTATGTCAGCAATAATTGGTTTATTAATCGGTAATATTATTGGTGGTGCAGTAATGGCATTGCACTCGTCGCAGGGGGCAAAGCTGGGATTACCCCAGATGATCTCCAGTCGTATCCGCTTTGGCGTTAAAGGAGCGGCGCTACCGTTACTGATGGTGATTATTATGTACCTTGGATTTGCCGCGACGGGTACAGTATTATCCGGTCAGGCGATTAACCGGATATTTGGTTTCGAATCGGCATCGACCGGAATTATTATTTTCGGCATGCTGACCGCGATGATCGCATTGGTCGGTTATAAACTAATTCACGTCGTTGGCCGTGTTGCAGGGATATTAAGTATTCTGGGGTTTATTTACCTGGCCACTCAACTTAGCGGTCACTACGATGTGGCTGCGGCATTTGGTCAAAAGCCATTTAGTCTGTCGGTCTTTTTATTAACGATTGCTCTCTCTGCCGGATGGCAATTAACGTTTGCCCCTTACGCCTCTGATTATTCCCGCTATTTACCCTCTGATACGCCAGCAAAATCAATCTTCTTTGCCACCTTTCTGGGAACCACGCTTGGTGCGCAATGTGCCATGACGTTTGGCGTACTTGTTGCGGCCTGTGGTGCTAACTTCCTGAAGGATCAGGTTGGTTTTATGGGCGAGTTAGCCGGACCCACCTTCGCCATTCTGATTTATATGGTGATTGTTTGCGGCAAACTGACGGTGAACTGTTTGAATGCCTACGGTGGCTTTATGTCGATTCTGGCGACCGTCAGCGCCTTTAATGATCGCAGTCAGGTTTCACAGCGTGTTCGTGCTGCCTACGTTGTAGGGTTCGTGCTGTTGTCGATGGTCGTCGCGCTGGCGGCAAGCGCAGATTTTTTGAATAATTTCAAAAACTTCGTTCTGCTACTGTTGACGGTATTTGTTCCGTGGAGTGCCATTAATCTCATCGATTATTACTTCATCTCACAAGGTAAAACCGATATTCCAGCGCTTTATACCCCGGAAGGGCGTTATGGCGCGTATAACAAAACCGCTTTGACGTGCTATGGCGTAGGCGTGTTGGTGCAGATCCCCTTCCTGAATCAAAAACTGTATCAGGGACCCATTTCTGTCCTGATGGATGGGGCGGATATCTCCTGGATTGTCGGCTTGTTAATTACCGCCGTTATCTATTACCCGTGGGCCAAACGCACCACCTGCGTTCCTGCTTATACGATTTATCCCGAGTCTTAATATGGAACCGATGCTGATTTCTGCAATGGATAAGCCGCTGCAACCGTGGCGCAACGGCGGGGGATTTACCCGACAGCTGCTTGCCTGGCCCGATGATGAAAACTGGTTGTTGCGCATCAGTATGGCGAATGTCAGTCAGGATGGCCCTTTTTCAGCGTGGCCTGGCGTGGTTCGTGGCCTCGCGATCCTCGACGGGGAAGGGGTGAAGCTAACGTTTGCCGATTCGATCATCAACCTGCAACGTCACGATCCCGCCTTAATTTTCCCTGGAGAAGCAATGCCTGATTGTCAGCTGCTGGGCGGCGGGGTTCGCGATCTGAATATTATGGCGCGGGAAGGCGATGCGGGGATGCGTCGTGTGCAAAGCGTCATTGACTGGCTCCCTCCGGCGCATGCGCAAGCGGGGCTGTTCACGCTGTGTGAAGGGGAGTGGATAAGCGGCGAGAACAGGGTGTTTGTAACGGCGAATACGTTGTTATGGCGGTTTGCGCCTGATGGCAACTCCTGGCGTTTCGTACCACAGCAAAAAGTCTCCGTCGGCGAGCTGGCGGGTTGGTGGATTTATTATCTACGAGGGGAAAAATCCTTATGAGTGCATTTACGCTCTGGCGAAATACCACCCTGACGACGCTTTCGGCTAATGATTGGGGGGTGATTGAAAACGGTGCATTAATCAGCCGCGGTGACTCGATTGTCTGGCTTGGGAAGGCCACGCAGATCCCCCGTGAACTGACGGCTGATATTACAGAAGAACACGATCTACAGGGTAAGTTGCTGACACCCGGTCTGGTAGATTGTCATACACATCTGGTGTATGGCGGCCAGAGGGCGAACGAGTTTGAGATGCGGTTGCAAGGCGTGGCTTATGAAGATATCGCCAGAGCGGGCGGCGGGATCTTATCTACGGTTAATGCCACGCGGGCAGCCAGCGAAACACAGCTGTTTGAACTGGCGGCGCAGCGACTGCGAAACTGGCAACGTGAAGGCGTCAGTACGCTTGAAATCAAATCGGGTTATGGCTTAACGCTGGAAGATGAAGCGCGTTGTTTACGCGTGATCCGCCGCTTGCAGCAATCTACCGGGTTACATATTCAGTCTACGTTTCTCGGGGCGCACAGCCTGCCGCCAGAGTTTGCCGGGCGCAGTGATGATTACATTACGGCGCTTTGCGACTGGATGTGCGTGTTGCATGAACAGGGGCTGATTGATGCAGTTGATGCTTTTTGTGAAAACATCGCCTTTACTCCAGAGCAGGTACGGCGCGTTTTCAGTAAAGCGCAAAGCTATGGATTACCTGTAAAACTGCATGCCGAACAGCTTTCTGACCAGCAAGGCGCGGCGCTGGCAGCGGCGTTTTCTGCACTCTCCTGCGATCATCTGGAGTACCTGAGCGAGTCGGGGATCGCCGCCATGAAAGCGGCTGGAACAGTGGCGGTTTTGCTTCCCGGTGCTTATTACTTCCTGCGCGAAACCCATCTGCCGCCGATTGTCGCTCTGCGGGCCGCAGGTGTGCCGATTGCCATCTCCACGGATCATAACCCCGGAACGTCTCCCAACATGTCATTGCAGTTGATGATCAATATGGCCTGTACGCTGTTTCACATGACCCCGCTGGAAGCCGTTCAGGGCGTTACACGTCATGCGGCAAAAGCGCTTGGACTTGTTGATCGGGGTGAACTTGCGCCGGGACTACGGGCGGATATGGCTGTTTGGGATCTTAATCATCCGCGTGAGCTGGCTTACTGGTTTGGACATCAGCCTTGTCTGGGGCTGATTGTCGGCGGAAAAAGGAGTTGGTAATGAAGCAAACATTTATGGCATGGAGTGGACGTGTTGACTCGCAGGAAACTGGCGTCAGCACCCGCTGGCATCAGCATGTAAAACCGTTTACCGAACAAAGTCATGGAGGCAGTACGCTGATTGGTTTTGCCGTCGATGACGGGGTGCAACGTAACGGTGGGCGAGCGGGCGCAGCAGGCGGACCGGGCGCATTACGCAGCATGTTGGGCAATATGCCAGTGCTCCATGAAGGCGCTATTTTTGACATGGGTGACGTGCAAAGCGAAGACCACGCGCTGGAACCCGCACAAAACCGTCTGGCGGAAAACGTGGCTATGGCAATTGCGCGCGGCAGTTTGCCGGTCGTTCTGGGCGGCGGTCATGAAGTGGCATGGGGAACATTTCAGGGGATTATGCAGTCGCGTCCGGATATTCGGCGACTGCTGATAGTCAACCTTGACGCGCATTTTGATTTGCGGATGGCGGAAAAGGCCAATTCGGGTACGCCGTTTCGGCAGATGCAGGAGTGGAATGCGCAGCATGGCAAACCGTTTCATTATCGCGTGCTGGGAATAAGCCGTTATGCCAACACTCAGGCGTTATTTGATCGTGCTGATTGTCCTGGTGTGCGTTATTGGCTGGATGAATCTCTGCAATTTGAACGTGGTTTGCATGAGATTGTTAATGCGCTCTCGGCAGATATTCAGGCGTGTGACGCCATTTATTTAACGATTTGTCTTGATGTCTTACCGGGTTATCAGGCTCCTGGCGTTTCTGCGCCTTCGCCGTTAGGCGTGCCATTAAATATTGCTGAGGCTATTGTGAATTTAATTGCCGGTAGCGAGAAGTTGATTGCTGCGGATATTGCCGAACTGAACCCAGATTTGGACCGCGATAATTTGACCGCGAAGGTTGCCGCTCGCCTGGCTGCCACTATTGTCCGTCGAGGAAAAACAGATAAAACAAATTAAGAGGTTGTTGCAGTAATCCGTTGTTAAACTCATCAAAATAAGGAAACACAATGAAAGGATTGATACGCAGAGTCACTGTCACCGTTGTGCTCTGGAGCGTTTGCTCCATCGCGATGGCAAAATCAACCATTACGCTGGATGGCGAACATCTCTCTATTGACCAGGCCTGGTCAATTGCATTAGGTGATAACGGCGTCAAAATCGCGTCGAACGCCATGGAGCGCATGGAAAAAAGTTATGATCTGGTGATGACTGCCGCGCATTCAGGTACGCCTGTTTATGGCTTAACCGTGGGCGTGGGGCTAAATAAAGATCAGCCCATATTTGATGCCAAAGGAAATTTAACGCCTGAGGTGATTGACGCATCGAAAAAATTTAATGCTGCCGCGCTGCGCGCCCATTCTGCGGGCGTCGGTCCGATGTTGCCGGATTATCTTGCCCGTCTCTCAATGGTGTTACGTTTAAATACTATGTTGCATGGGCAAACCGGCGCGCAGCCTTATATTGCCGAGTTGTATGCCGAGTTTATTAATCGAGGCGTTACGCCGTTAATTCCGGCGCGGGGAAGTATCGGCGCAGCGGATATTATGCTCGCTTCACACGTTGGTCTGGTGATGATGGGCGAGTGGAAAGCGCGGGTTAATGGCGTGGAAATGAGTGGTGGCGATGCGCTGGTGAAAGTGGGGCTTAAACCACTGGTCCCGCAGGGTAAAGATATGCTGGCGATTTTGTCGAACAACAGTGTCGGAACAGCATATGCAATTGAAGCGGTACGGTCGGCACGCCAGGTGCTGAATGTCAGTCCGGTGGTTTTCGCCATGAGCCTCGAAGCGTTGAATGGCAATGTCGCGCCGGTACTGCCGCAGTCGATCGCCGTGCGTCCTTTCCCGCAGTTGGCTGATTCCGCTAAAGAGATTCGCGATGCGTTAAGTGGTTCTTATTTATGGCATAAGGATGACAAACGTGCATTGCAGGATCCGTTATCGTTCAGAACGACGGTGTATACCATTTCTGAGGCAATGCGCGCGTTGCGCGATGCTGAAGATACCATTACCGTGCAGATCAACAGTTCCGATGACAACCCGGCAACCGTGCTGAATGCAGACAAAGCGTATCAGGACTCCAGTCAGGTCGCGCAATATTTTGTTAAAGATGGGGCAATCAGCGGTGGGATCTTCCCGACGGCGAATTTCGAATCGTTACCGGTTGCGCTTGCCACCCAGCGTCTGACCGTGGCGTTAGTGCATGTTTCACATAACAGTATGCGCCGCTCGCTGCATCTTGAAGATGATCACTTTACCGGTTTGTCACGCTTCCTGTCGGCAGCAGGTAATAAAGGTCATGGCTTCGGTTCATTACATATCCCGTTTGTTGCGCTGCATGCGGAAAATGTCGATCTCGCTAACCCGGTTTCTTTCGATATTCAACCGGTAGCCGGAGGCATTGAAGATACGGGTGCCAATAACGACCACGCGGCGAGAAGATTGAAACAGGTTGTTGATAATTTGAATGTCATTTATGGCATTGAACTGATGCATTCTGCCCAGGCGATTGATTTGCGCTTGCAAGCCGATCCACAGCTGGCGTTAGGCAAATCAACAAAAGCGATGTTCACCGCTTATCGTCAAGTCGTGCCATTTGTCAGTCAGGATCGGGTCTTTACCCCGGATATTGAAGCATCGCAAAAATTCTTAGAGGGATATGCTATAAATCAAAAATAAAATCTATGTTGATTGTTTATCATTATATCCACAGATATGATAAATGATATCAATTTAATAATTTTCACTTAATGTAATTCCTGATAATCCGAAAGGTGCTGTGCTTTTCGGATTATTATTATCTGATTAAGATAATTGTCACGCCAGGCTTACTGGGTTATAAATGTTAATCATGATTCTTATAAATTATTTATTGCTGCTTTGGTTACCATTACTTCGTAATAAGTAATGTATTTTTGATGGTTTAAACTATTTTTAAGGGACGGCATTATGCGAGGAAAAATACCTAAAACGGAGCTGCTGGTGACTTTTGAGGTCGTCGCACGTCATGAAAGTTATACCAGAGCGGCAGAGGAGTTAGCGTTAACCCAAAGTGCAGTATTCAGACAAGTAAGTGCGTTGGAGGAATTTTTACATACTCCGTTATTTTCACACTCTAAAAAACGCATTTTTCTTAATGATGCAGGGAAGTATTACCTGGGGATAGTAAAAGAAACATTAAATAAATTGGAGCGCGATACCAATACGATTATGACCTGGCAGCCTACGGTTCAGGTTATTGAACTTGCCGTTAATCCTACGTTTAGTACCCACTGGTTAATCCCAAATTTACATGAATTCACAAAGTTACATCCCGATATTATTGTTAATATTCATTCTTTAGCTAATAACGGCGATTTTCTTAATCGGGAGTACGATGCTGTCATTATGCGCGAAAATTTTTGCGCGCCCTGGGCGGAAGTAGAATATCTCTTTGAAGAGGAGATTTTGCCGGTATGCAGCGGCAGTTTGCTTGCAATGTCCGATCAAAAACTGTCAGTGGCAGAACTGCTTACTGAGTTACCACTTCTGCATCAAAGCACCCGTATTACTGGCTGGGAAGAGTGGTTTGCTTTATCTGGCGTTAGCAGTCCGCTGGTCAATAACGGACCACGTTTCGATTTGCTTTCAATGCTGATTGCCGCCGTGCGCTCTAATCTCGGCGTGGCGCTGTTACCACGGTTCGCTATTCAACATGATTTGGATAGTGGCGATATGGTGATTCCCTGTGATGTGCCTATTCGTACCGGTAATCGTTTTATTATGACGTGGCAGGAAGAGAAGTCTGACTCGCCGCACTTGCAGCAATTTCGTGAATGGTTGCTGGCGAAATCGGTCGTACCGCAGGAGATGTAAAACCTGCGCCTGGCTGGATGCCAGGCGCAGTTATTACCAGTCGATACCCGGCTGCGCCTGAATGCCGTTATCAAAAGCATGTTTGACGGGGCGGATTTCGCTGACCGTATCCGCCATTTTTAATATCTGACTGTGGCAACTGCGTCCGGTGACAATGACACTTTGTTGTGCCGGGCGGTTTTGCAGAGAAGTGATCACTTCTTCGGTGTCCAGATAATGGTAAGCCAGCATATAGGTCAGCTCATCAAGCACCACTAAGTCGTAACGCTTGTCAGCCAGCATCCGTTTGCTTTCCGACCAGACCTCTTTCGCCGCGTCGATATCCGCTTGCCGGTTCTGAGTCTCCCAGGTAAAACCGGTTCCCATAATATGAAACTCAACCCCCAGCGGCTGGAGAAGGTTGTATTCGCCGTTGTCCCATTGCCCCTTGATGTACTGCGCAACCCCCACCGTTTTGCCATGACCCACCGCGCGCGTCACAGTACCAAACGCGGCAGTGGATTTCCCTTTGCCGTTGCCGGTGAAAACAATCAAGATCCCTTTTTTCTCTATCGCCGCCGCGACGCGCGTATCGACCTGTTCCTTCAATTTCTGTTGGCGCTGCACATGCCGTTCAGTTGAAATTCGCGCTTCCATTCATTTTCCTTAATGTCCCGCAGGGCAACTGGCGCAGCGGTGTTGCTGCTCAAACTGGCTAAAGAAATTATTGCCTTTATCATCAACCAGGATGAATGCGGGCAGATTTTCCACTTCCATCATCCACACCGCCTCCATACCCAGCTCCGGGTATTCCAGGCAACGCAGACTTTTGACATATTCTTGCGCCAGTAACGCAGCTGCACCGCCAATACTTCCCAGATTGAAGCCTGCATGTTTGTGACAGGCATCGGTGACCTGCTGGCTGCGGTTACCTTTCGATAACATTACCAGACTGCCGCCAGCCGCCTGGAAGGTTTCGACATAACCGTCCATTCGACCGCCCGTGGTTGGACCCAGTGAACCGCAGGCCATGTTCTCCGGTGTTTTCGCCGGGCCAGCGTAATAGACAATATGATGCTTCAGGTAATCCGGCATCGATTCGCCGCTATCCAGCCGCGCTTTTATTTTTGCGTGGGCGATATCGCGCGCCACTACGATGGGACCACTTAACGACACGCGGGTACCTACCGGTAATCTGGCGAGATCCTGCATCACGTCACGCAACGGACGGTTTAGATCCAGCTGTACATGTTGCGCGTGATTTTCTTCCCGCAGTGAGGCTGGAATATATTGCCCCGGATTGTGTTCGAGTTTTTCCAGCCAGATACCATGCTTGTTAATTTTTGCTTTGATATTGCGATCGGCAGAACAGGAGAGCGCCATAGCTATCGGGCAAGAGCCACCGTGACGCGGCAGACGAATGACGCGAATATCATGAGCGAAATATTTACCCCCAAATTGCGCACCAATACCAAATTGCTGACTGGCCTCGAGCAACGCTTTTTCCAGCTCAATATCACGGAATGCTTGTCCCTGCTCGTTTCCGCTGGTGGGCAAATTGTCGTAATATTTCGTAGAGGCCAGCTTGGCAACTTTTAAGGTTTGATCGGCTGAAAGCCCTCCGACGACAAAGGCGATGTGGTAGGGCGGGCAGGCGGCCGTGCCCAACGATTTCATTTTGTCGATTAAAAATGCGGTCAGTTTTTCTGGTTGCAATAAGGATTTGGTTTCCTGATAAAGTGCGGCTTTATTGGCGGAGCCGCCCCCTTTATTAACACAGAGAAAATGGTACTCATTACCAGCGACAGCGCTGATATCAATCTGCGCCGGAAGATTGGTTTGCGTATTGACTTCGGTATACATATCCAGCGGCGCATTTTGTGAAAAGCGCAGATTATTTTCCTGGAAAGTACTGTAAATGCCTTTGCTTAAGGCTTCAGCGTCGTTACCTCCCGTCCATATCTGTTGCCCTTTACTGGCAACAATAGTTGCGGTGCCGGTATCCTGACAGTTGGGTAATACCCCTTTTGCTGAGACTTCAGCATTACGTAATAACTGCAACGCAACGTATTTATCATTACTGCTGGCCTGCGGATCGTTAAGAATGCTGGCGACCTGTTGCAAATGAGCGGAACGTAAGAAAAAAGAGGCTTCATAAAATGCCTGCCGGGCAAGCAGCGTTAATGCTTCAGGAGCGATTTTTATTACTTCTTCGCCGTCTAATTCCGTTACTGTAATATGTTGATCGCTAATTAATGTATATTCTGTACCGTCTTTATTTTGTAGAAACGGTTCTTGCCAGATAAATGGTTTGGACATATTTCACTTTTCACCTTAAACGTTAGTGTTACTTAATTGCCGTCTAACTTCATGATCCGGCTTATAAAAATGCGTAGTCATTGGCTTCTGATTGCTTAAGATCCCCCTCAGGGCAGAGCAACGTTCGATTCATTGGGTTTTAATGCTTTACCCCGACAGCCCTCGCCGAAATGTTCGCCTTCCCACCGACTCACCATCGCAGCGCCCATTGCGTTGCTCATGACGTTTGTCGCGGAACGCCCCATATCAAGGAACGGATCAACGCCCATCAGCAAGATCAGCCCCGCTTCCGGAATATTGAACTGGTTGAGCGTGGCGGCGATAACCACCATTGAGGCGCGTGGTACGCCAGCCATTCCTTTCGAGGTCAACATCAGGATCAACAGCATGGTGATTTGCTCACCGATGGATAAATGGATATTGCAGGCCTGGGCGATGAAAACTGTGGCGAAGGAGCAGTAGGCCATTGATCCAACGAGATTAAATGAGTAGCCAATGGGTAAGACAAAGCTGGCAATTTTGGGGGAAACGCCAAATTGCTCCAGTTTTTCAAGCGTTCCCGGAAAAGCAGCTTCAGAACTGGATGTGGTAAATGCCAGCAGGGCGGGTTCTGAAAGGGCGCGGGTCAGGCGTCTGATGCAGGGGCCGACATAAACGATGGCCAGACCGATAAGCAGCACCCAAAGTAATAACATGGTGAAATAAAATTCACCCATAAAGATCCCGGCGCTCACCATAACTGCCAGTCCTCGTTCAGCAATCAATGCTGAAATAGCGGCGAATACGGTCAGGGGAGCGAAGAGCATGACGTAGCCAGTGAGCTTTAACATGGCATGTGCCAGCGAATCTAAGGCGTGAACGATGGCGCTGCCTTTCTCACCAATCGCCGTCAGGCTACAGCCGAGGAAAATTGAGAACACCACGATTTGCAAAATTTCATTGTGCGCCATGGCATCGACAATGCTGGTGGGGAAAGCATGCGAAATAAATACTTTTAGTGTAAAGGGTTCTGACGCGACCACTCCGGTGGTTTCGGCACCGTGTGCAACAAAATTAATTCCTGTGCCTGGCATGAAGAAATTTACCGTTATCAAGCCTAAGGCAATTGACAGCAATGAGGCGCAAATAAATAAAAAGAGTGTTTTAGAAAAAATACGACCAAGGGCTTTGGCATCGCCCATTTTAGCAATACCTACCACCAGGGTAGAGACCACTAACGGAGCGATAATCATTTTTATCAGTCGTAAGAAAATCGTCGTGAATATCGATATTTCTTGCGCATAGAGTTTTGCTGTTTCCGGTGAAGCAGTGTTATTGAGCACTACGCCGATAATCATTCCAAGTACCAGCGCCAAAAGAATCATCGTGGTTAAACTTATTTTCTTCATTTTTTCCTCCATCAGGTGCACGGCGATAAATCAGAATCAGGAGAAGTGGATGCCTGAATAGAGATTCAGGCATCTACCTGCTATAACAACCTTACAAATAGCTGAAGTGTTGAGCTGCAATAAGTGACGGGATGTCAGTTGGCTAAAAGTGTTCGGATTTTTACAAATCGAAACTCATATTTAATAAAGGTGCATGTTGCTGTGCGCCATAGACATCATTGTCACCTACATTCCCGGAGATAATATCTCGTGGCATGACAATTTTTACTGCGTTAGAAGGATCAAACCAGACAATACGATGAATAAAGTCAGGTTCAACATGATATAAGCGCGCAATCAGTTCTGGGGTTAATTGCCCTGATGATTTTACTCGCTCATAGTTTTCTTTCGTTTTAAATAAAATATCTAAAACCAGTTCGTAAGGTCCGGCATTTTTCGAACGAATGACTTGCGCCAGTGAGACAATTGACTGTTTCATGCCTGAACTCCTTCTGGCGTCACCTGTTCAATATGGAAATCAAAACGCAGAGCGTCGTTGGCTTCAATCAGGTGATATATGGAAAATTCGTATACCGGCCCGCCCTGGATATCAGAAGGGGAGAACGGGAACGCCAGGTTGCCTGCGGTAGCGATGCGGTTTTCATAGCCGTAGTGCAGCATGGTAGAGCGCACCAGCGAGCAAACGCTATTGGCAATATCCTGGGTCGGTGCAACTACATCAAGGACAATCCCCAGCTCATGCCCGGCAGTTTGCATCGGTTCATGGTCGCCCATCACCCCGTTTTTGCCGTACAGGTGGAAATTGATGCGAATGCTGTCATCGTCGAGCGACAGGTTACGCGAAACGCTGGTTTTGACTTCATCGATGATTTTATCGATCCCGGCGATCATGATCGGGTCGCGCGTTCCTGCGATGGTCAGACAGCGGAAGCCCACCCGCCGCGCACCTTCCAGTTTCAGGGCATACGGCGTTTCTTCATGCTTAGAACCGCTGACGTACACTTCGCCGTCATTGACCGCTTTAAATGTGCAGCCTTTCAGGTTCAACACGCCGCCAGGTCCTGGCAGGAAGTAGGGATCGGATTTCTCATACAGTGTGTGTGCAGCCGCTGACGTTTCGGTAAATTTACGCTTCGGATTAAATGTCTTCAGCGTAAAGCCGTTGTCATCAATGATGCCCATCGCACAGTCAGAGCCTGAGCCGGGCGTTGCGGCGATTGCCGCGCATTCAAGGATTTTCCCACAATGCAGCGCCAGACCTTCATCAAAGCCTTGCATGATCGGTAGCGCAGCAAAGCAGGCCGGGTCGTAAGCGCGCCCGCCCAGCACCACTTGCGCGCCTTCTTTCAGCGCCTGCTGGAAGGGTTCGATGCCCATTTGCGCGACGATATACGTACTTTCGTCAATCGCGTCGTGGGTTAACGGCGGGACAAAATCCAGCGCTGTGATTTTGCCGTTATCCAGCGCCTGGTGGACGATGGCTTTGTCAACGTCTGCCGGGATCAGCGCCATCGAGAACGCGAGGTGCTCTTCCCGGGCAATCTCATGAATTATTTCTCGGCACCACTCCAGGTGTGGAGCGGCACCAGAACCGCCGGCCGTTCCGATCACCACCGGTATATTATTTTGCACGCCTGCGGTGATCATATAGCGCAGATCGCGCTTGACCCCTGCGCGATCGGTAAACGGTTTGCCCGCCCCGAGGTAGTGGGGGCCAGGATCGGAAGAGCCTGCATCAACGGCGATCAGATCGGGCGATTCTGCCATCGCTTTGCGGAAGCTCTCTTCCGGGAATCCATACCCGAGGATTGCCGTTGGCGATAAGACTTTAAAAGAACGAGCCATTTGTTAATCCTTAGCCTGCAACAGCGCGATAGTACGATTCATTTCGTTGAAGACGATATCGAGGCCTTCGTCAAAGCCCATCCCTGGTTTTACCAGCATACGCATGGGGCGAGCAGCAAGGGCGACGTGGACACAGGTGCGGGCACTGACATCAGTTTCATTGCAGGTGCCGCCCTGGTACGCTTCCATGCTGTGGCTGTTGCAATAAAGAACTGCATCGACGATGTTGTGAATACTGCCCAGATCCGGGGTTTTGATTTGCACCATGTGGCAACTGGCGGCATCAGTGAAATCAACAATATCCTGGTAGGTGTTACACCATTCATCGGCCACGATTTTCACGCCGGAACCGAGGCGCGTCAGCTCTTTGGTAATCGCGGTCAGCAGGCGGATTTGATCGGGCTTGTTACCGGCATCGACCGGCCCCTCAATGTAGAGCGGCAGGCCTTGCGCCTCTTTTTCCAGACTGGCGATGTATTGCGCACAGCGAAGCGGATCCATATCGAAGATCAGACCGATAGTGCCGTATACATCGATGTGCAGGGTAGGGTGGTAGCGTGCGCTGGTGCGCTTGCTCAGAATGCGATCTGACAACCAGCGGACATATTCGCGCAGTTTTTCACCTTTAAAGCCCAGTTTCTCTTCGACGTTATTAATCAGCGCATGGGGCAGCACGTCGATGCCCTTAAGGATCATCTTATCGACGGCGATATATCGATCGTCGCCGCTCTGACCAAATAATGGAATGGATTCCGCCACGCGTGGCAACTGCCATTCATCACAGACCACTTCAGTTTTCAGACGGCCGGTTGCCAGCGCGGTAGCATCAAGCAGCGCCTGTGATAATCCGTAACGTACGGCGGTATGCAGCAAGTTGCCGTCAATACGCAATTTGTCGAAGAAACGGGCATTCGGCAGGAAAGCATCCACATCGCGGCCTACCAGTAATGGCTTGATATGGTCGTTGAGGAACGGAATAAAGTGCTCTGCGAGGAACAGTGGATCGCGACCGCCTGCCCCGGAATACTGTACGGCAGCACAGTCACCTACGGCGACCGCACCGTTTTCCAGAATCAACTGAACCGAAACGCACTCCCCGGCCTGACGTACGGCGTTAAACCCCTGTGTTACTGGCTCCCCGGTATAAAAAAAACCGTCGTGACCCGCTCCGTTTTTTATCGCCTGCTGGTCATCGAAATAGAATGAAGAGTAGCCAGCGGTAAAAAGGGCCTGTTTTATTTTCATTATGGTCTTCCTATTAATTTACTGTGGGATACAGCATTGATGTCATCTACAACCATCTGGAATGTCGGTTGGCGTCCTTCAAAGCGCGCGCGTTCCGCAACGTAATCGTGGTGGAGGTCGAGAATATCTTTTGGCAATGGAACGGCCCCGGCTTCCAGTACGCGTATCGCGCCGGTGTTGCCACGGACCGGAAGAATTTTGCCCGCGTTGCAGGCGGCTGGTGCAAACGGCACATCCAGTACGCCCGCTTCAAATGCCAGCACCGTACCGCGCGCGATATCACCATTACCCAGTTCGAACACTTTGTTCAGTACCGCGCGAACCTCGCTCTTAATCAGTTCAATTTCCAGTTCAACCGCCGGGCACGGCGGGAATTTCTGCTCGTTGACCATGTTGAGCATCTGGCGGGAGGCTTTTAGCCCCTGAATGTTGGCAGCAGCAGTCGGGATGCCCCAGGCTTCGTGCGGACTTTTGGTGATGACTTTGGTAGCACCAGACATCCCCGCGACGGCAGCACCCCAGGAGATAATGGCGAACGCTTTCGATTCGTCCTCCGGAAAGCCTCCCATCCACTGGTGAAACACGGTACTTAATTCGTAGTCGGTATAGCCATAGCTCTGAAAATATTCGTGTGCAAGTTCCCGCAGAGATTGGATCGCCGCAACATCCTGCGTCAGGCTACCGACCTGACCATAACCAACGGTGATAGACTTCACACCCTGTTCCAGTGCCAGCAAGCCTTCGATTATTGCGATAGAGTGCGAGATAAACGGCGGGATCAGCGTACCCGTTAGTGGGCCAAACGGTTCGCGGTTGATGCGGATCCCGTGTTCTTCGTACATCCCCATTAAACGATCGCAGTACTGCCAGTCGCGGATCGATTTTTCCAGCGTTACGCGCTTGGCATACGGAATATTGTAGGAAATGCCGCCGCCTTCATAACTGGTAAAGCCGCTGGCCATCGAGATTTCAGCCAGCAGACGCGCATCTGGCGTGCCGTGGCGGATCTGTAGCGGTTTTTGCAGAGTTTCGGTGAGGCGACGGCAAGCGGCGACGCCGTGGTTAACTACCGGTAAACCGTTCAGTTTAGAGGTTCCGGCTTCGATGGATTTTTTAATCCCTACAGCCGCTTCTTCGTACCGATTCAGACGGGTATATGCATCGATAGTGCTCGGCAGCAGATCGCACTCTTCTTGTAGTGTTTTCAGTAGTTCGATGTGTTCGTCCATCAGCGCCACGCCTGCGCGCGGTTGGCTAAGGGTTTTACCTTCCTTGTCTGCTTTCAGCAGGGCAAGAGAGAAGCGTTTATGCTCAGGAATGGTTTGTTGGTATTTAACGCCATCTTCAAAGTTTTCAACATCCTTGCCGGTTTCCCAGGTTTTCAGTACCTGTTGCCGCTCGGTCATGAATTCGTCATGGGTTAATTTCTTATTTCGAAGTTCCATTGATTGCAGCCTTAATTGTTATAGGGTTAAGCATTGAATACTGGTGCGCGCGGCGGCCAGCGGATCGACTCTGGCGACGTTTGCCAGCAGTGGTAATAGCCCCCGGGAATCGCGGTAATATTCAAATTCGGTCGGTAAGAGAATGCGTTTGCCGTCGTCGTTTAACTCGCGGTATTTCAACCAGCGATGCATATCGAACTGGCTGGCACGCGAGAGCCATCCGCCGGATCCAACGACTTTACGCACAGTTGTCAGGTCGCGTCCCATCTGTAAATCGACATTGCCGATGCAGGTGCAGACCTCTTTTTTGGTGCCCGCATGTCTTTCGGTGGCATAACCCACACACAGTCCGGCCAGGACGGTATCGAAATATTTTTCATCTGCATTCGCGGGTAAGTAGTCGGGATGAGCGACTAGATGACGGAGGTAATGATAAAAAGCGTCCAACTGTGCGGGTTGCTGAGCAAAATTCACACTGACTAACTCTTTCGCACTTTCACCAACCACCATTGCCGAGACGCGCATTCCCAGATCGCCTTCCACCGTCCGTTTTACGAAGGGTTCCGGTACGCCATGTAAAACAGTGTCGGGCGAGAGCGTGTTGGCACAGGCGGAATAGACATCGGTGGTTGCGCCGCCCATGTCGATCAGCATGAACTCTTTCCAGCTGTGATCGACGTTACTGATTGCCTTAACCAGTTCAAAGACCGTCCATGGTGTCGGCATTGGTTCTTCGCCTGTTTTATCAACAATGACATCCAGCCCTTTCCCTTTAACGATGCGTTTAAGGAATATGTCGCAGATAGCCTGGCGTGCAGCTAAAGGGTTCGGATGGTCAAGATCGGGTAGAACATTGTCGACGATGGTCAGGTCTTTATGCCCGAGGATCTCCTGCACCTCATCCTGAATATCCCGGTTTCCGGCATAAATAATGGCGCAGTCGAGTTTGGATTCTGCCAGCACACGGGCGTTATTCAGTCCGTAACTTTCTTCTCCTCCGTCGGTGCCGCCGGTGAACAAAAGAATATCGGGCTGCGTTTCTTCTAGTGCCTGGATATCACGGCGGTTCAGCTTGTAGGAGTAATATTGCGCAATTTTAGCACCTGCAGAGTGAGCGGTTACTTTCGCGGTTTCCAGAGTGATAGAAGGCACTATTCCCATTGCGGCAACCGCCAGCCCACCTTTGGCAGAAGAGGAATACTTCAATGCAACCTCACCGCGGTTTAACAGGGGGAGGGCATTATCTACGTTTAACACCTGGTTAAGGCTGGAGAAAAATCCCTCTGCCAGATGATGGATGGTGGTTGGGGTCAGAACGTGGTTAACCAACGTTAACGCGTCCCCCTCCCGGGTGAAGAGGGCTGCTTTGGTCCACGTCGATCCAATATCGACAGAGACGATTTGCATCAGATTGCCTCTTCAAGAATGCGAGTTTCAACGCCATGACGTTGGTTGATATCGTGGGCCATCAGCTGGCAGACATCTTCTAAGTCATGACTTGGGGCGAAGACGCGATCAAATCCCATCTCTTTGAACTTGGTTTCCACGTCAGCGAAGTCATGTTTTCCGACCACCAGGTTACCGCCCACATAGAGCAGGATGTTACCCAGCCCACGCTCGATGCAGCGTTCGCGCATGCCCAGACAATCGATATCGCCATGCCCATAGATAGAGGAGACGACAATCGCGTCAGCGCCAGTTTCAATGGCAGCATCAATATATTCGTCCTGGCTGACCATTACGCCCAGATTAATGACTCTGAAGTCATGGTTGCTAAAAACGCGGTCCAGAACTTTATTGCCTACTGCATGGCAGTCCGCGCCAATAACGCCAATCACAAGTGTTGCTTTCTTCATGGGTAATCCTTTGTAAGACAGAGAGTAAATTAAGTTACACACGTCGTATTTATGGCCGTTCATAACGGCACAGGTTTAATATCAGAGGAGTGTCTTTATCTGACCGTAATGTTGCAATTGATCTATTTTCAAAATGTCTTTCGGGAAATGATTGTTTAAAGTGTGTTTTTAAATTCTCATTTTAATTCAGTGTGTTATGTCAACTAATGTCATGAATGTTAAATTTTTAAAATTAACTTGATTTGATGTATTGAGATAATTGTGATCAACTTCTAATTTGCATTTTTGTGACGTGGCTTTAGCCATGAGTAAATGCATTTCATAAAAGTTAAGTCGAATTTCACTGCAATTCATATATGCTTAATGTAAAAATAATGTTGAAAATAACAAATAATTAATGATCCATGCGAAGAATGACCTTTGTTAGCTCTTTTGATTTTTCGTAAAAAAGAGAAGTACATGAAGGTGCTACCAGTACGAGTAACGTTAATCAAAAGTTTTATTACGTCTGGCAATAACGCAGGCCATTTTTCGCGACAGGAGGGATTTAATCAGTACAATCCCCATACAATAGGTCAGGATTTACTGAACCGTTAACGGGGTTTTGGTGTTGAAATTTAGAAATGGTGGAGTCAATCAATGAAGACAGTATCGAAAAAATGACTGTGTCAGAACTAATTTCGATTAATTCTTCTCTTTTTTGACCCAAAAAGATATTTATCTTGATTTCATTTGTACTACGGCAATCTATATAAAGTAATTTTTGATCGCTGAGATTTTCCGTTTCATAAATGTTTTTGGCGAGTGTCGGGTGTAATGATGCCAGACATCTGCTCAGATAAGCCAGATCCTTTAGGGAATACCCCACTGAGTAGAGGATGTCAGAGAATTTTTGTGTGTTTACTGTTATCTCTGAAGTGCATGTTGCATTGACAGGAAGAGTATTAAAAGAGAGCTGAGATGGTGTCATGATTTAAATATCACCGTGAGGAATAAAAATCAACCCCGGGCACTGTTTAGCAATATTTTACACAGGGCTGTATAGAAAATTAAAGTATTTGATTGGCGTCGGTTAACTGATCAATAACTAGTGCTAAATTGGTAAACATTTTGAAATGTCGATACTGGCTCGGAATATCATTTTCAAAGACGAAGGATTCAAGGTTATTGTCTGAAAAATAAAGGACAAGTGTTGCTGATTCGTCAGGGGAAATATGGAAATATATCTGGTTACCAGACGGAGGATTGTCCAGAAGAAGAGCATCTTTGCCCGTCACATACCTGTTATGGTCGTGGACACTACGCTCACACTTCATCAGAGGTGTCATGATACTCATGTATTCATCTGATGTTAATATATTAAAATCGCCATTCATTTTAAAGAAACGATAAAGTATCAGTACATCCTCTAGCGTAACCGGTTGGTTTGTTTTCAGAGGGAAATAAGTGGGAACCAGAAGATGAGGTTCTAATCTATTTTGTTGGGCGCTATAACTGAATTTAAACATAAATTCCGGATCGCTCATCAATTTAGAAACATAATTATGCCTGGCTTCAAAGGTTTTAATTTTTACCAGGTTAAATAAATCTGGTTCTTCATCCTGTATTAAAAGACATTGGCCATAACAGAAAGGTTTTTTTTCATTATAAGCAGAAACGGTTATTCTGTCAGGAGTGTCAACGTTATATCCAAAAGCCAGATAGTTACCCTCCTCATCGCGATCTGTTTCCAGGCTATTTAAATTCATCACATTAAGTGTTTTCAATGCTGATTCAATGAGTTGTTGACCCTCTGAGGTAAATGTTTTGCGCTGCGTTGTATAAAGTGTATCGATACCAACGACTATCCGATGTGGGTCAAGGATGGCGGCAATCAACTTTATTACCTGCACAGTCACGGGTGATGTCATTGATTCGTTATCTGTTTTTAGAGGATCATTTGATGGCCAACCAGAGAAGCGATTGACAACAGAACCTATATTATCAAGACCCATGGCAGCAACCTCATTGTAATCAAGCGAGGCGCTCAGCTTACCCGGCTATAGAAAAACTAACTTGCAAAAATCGCTCATTTTTCGTTTATCAGGCGAAAGTTGCCTGTGTTCATGCAGACACAGTCGCCTCTGTTAAGCGATATCTCTCTCATCGATACTTATTGGTGATTATTACAAATGAAACAATAACATGGCGGTCTTACAGCGATGCTCATAAAGGCAACAATCAATTAACTTTGATAAAAATATGTTATGTAAAATAGCAACAAATTGGCTACTCTAATCAATTGGTATTATAAAAAGTTGATAAGGCGATTCTGTTAAATAAAACACTGGTTTTTTATCTATGTCTTTTTATTGTAATAATTGTGTTACATAAATATTTCACAATAAATTAACAATAAAATTACCAATGGTCTATGGTTTATACATAATTAACATATTTGACTGGTTTTGATATAAATCAATTTTTAATTCTTGAAAAAAATCTGCAAAACACGATAAATTGTCGTAGATCAAATTGGTGAGGTCGTGACAATTTCGCTATAAATTGATCACTGTCGAAAAATGCAAATTTGCTCAATAAAAACCTGTTTATTGTAAGGATTTTGCGGCGTAATATAATTACGGGATCAATTTGGTTTATTCATTAACATATTTGTAACTTTTTTATCATTGTCTTTTCCACTTTTGAGGAAAAGACAGCGATAGAGGCGAGCAAATAATTTTGTATTGGGGCATGCGTGTGACCCTTTCTAACGGGGTTCACTCTCGGAGTCTTCATGCGATGAGCAAGGAGTCATGATGTTAGATATAGTCGAACTGTCGCGCTTACAGTTTGCCTTGACCGCGATGTACCACTTCCTTTTTGTGCCACTGACGCTCGGTATGGCGTTCCTGCTGGCCATTATGGAAACGGTCTACGTCCTTTCCGGCAAACAGATTTATAAAGATATGACCAAGTTCTGGGGCAAGTTGTTTGGTATCAACTTCGCTCTGGGTGTGGCAACCGGTCTGACCATGGAGTTCCAGTTCGGGACTAACTGGTCTTACTATTCCCACTATGTAGGGGATATCTTCGGTGCGCCGCTGGCAATCGAAGGTCTGATGGCCTTCTTCCTCGAATCCACCTTTGTAGGTCTGTTCTTCTTCGGTTGGGATCGTCTGGGTAAAGTTCAGCATATGTGTGTCACCTGGCTGGTGGCGCTTGGTTCAAACCTGTCCGCACTGTGGATTCTGGTTGCGAACGGCTGGATGCAAAACCCAATCGCGTCCGATTTCAACTTTGAAACTATGCGTATGGAGATGGTGAGCTTCTCCGAGCTGGTGCTTAACCCGGTTGCTCAGGTGAAATTCGTTCACACGGTAGCGTCTGGTTATGTGACTGGCGCGATGTTCATCCTCGGTATCAGCGCATGGTATATGTTGAAAGGTCGTGACTTCGCCTTTGCTAAACGCTCCTTTGCTATCGCTGCCAGCTTCGGTATGGCTGCCGTTCTGTCTGTTATTGTTCTGGGTGATGAATCCGGTTATGAAATGGGCGACGTGCAGAAAACCAAACTGGCTGCTATTGAAGCCGAGTGGGAAACGCAACCTGCACCTGCTGCCTTTACTCTGTTCGGCATTCCTGATCAGGAAGAGGAGACGAACAAATTTGCGATCCAGATCCCTTACGCGCTGGGCATCATTGCAACGCGTTCCGTGGATACCCCGGTTATCGGCCTGAAAGAGCTGATGGTGCAGCATGAAGAACGCATCCGTAACGGGATGAAGGCGTACTCTCTGCTCGAGCAACTGCGTTCTGGTTCTACTGACCAGGCGGTTCGTGACCAGTTCAATAGCATGAAGAAAGACCTCGGTTACGGTCTGTTGCTGAAACGCTACACGCCAAACGTGGCGGATGCAACTGAAGCGCAGATTCAACAGGCAACCAAAGACTCCATTCCACGTGTAGCGCCGCTGTACTTCGCGTTCCGTATCATGGTGGCGTGTGGCTTCCTGCTGCTGGCAATCATCGCGCTCTCTTTCTGGAGTGTCATCCGCAACCGTATTGGCGAGAAAAAATGGCTGCTGCGCGCCGCACTGTACGGTATTCCGTTGCCGTGGATTGCTGTAGAAGCGGGCTGGTTCGTGGCTGAATATGGTCGCCAACCTTGGGCTATCGGTGAAGTGCTGCCGACAGCTGTAGCGAACTCGTCACTGACCGCAGGCGATCTCATCTTCTCGATGGTGCTGATTTGTGGCCTGTATACCCTGTTCCTGGTGGCAGAATTGTTCTTGATGTTCAAGTTTGCACGCCTCGGCCCAAGCAGCCTGAAAACCGGTCGCTATCACTTTGAGCAGTCTTCCACGACTACTCAGCCGGCACGCTAAGACAGGAGTCGTCAAATGATCGATTATGAAGTATTGCGTTTTATCTGGTGGCTGCTGGTTGGCGTTCTGCTGATTGGTTTTGCAGTCACTGACGGTTTCGACATGGGGGTGGGCATGCTCACCCGTTTCCTCGGTCGTAACGACACCGATCGTCGAATTATGATTAACTCCATCGCACCACACTGGGACGGTAACCAGGTATGGCTGATCACTGCGGGTGGCGCTCTGTTTGCTGCCTGGCCGATGGTCTATGCCGCTGCGTTCTCCGGCTTCTATGTCGCGATGATCCTCGTGCTGGCGTCTCTGTTCTTCCGTCCGGTCGGTTTTGACTACCGCTCCAAGATTGAAGAAACCCGCTGGCGTAACATGTGGGACTGGGGCATCTTCATTGGTAGCTTCGTTCCGCCGCTGGTGATTGGTGTGGCGTTCGGTAACCTGTTGCAGGGCGTACCGTTTAACGTTGATGAATACCTGCGTCTGTACTACACCGGTAACTTCTTCCAGCTGCTTAACCCGTTCGGCCTGCTGGCTGGCGTGGTGAGCGTAGGGATGATCATTACTCAGGGCGCAACCTATCTGCAGATGCGTACCGTGGGCGAACTGCACCTGCGTACCCGTGCAACGGCTCAGGTGGCGGCACTGGTGACACTGGTTTGCTTCGCACTGGCTGGCGTATGGGTGATGTACGGTATCGATGGTTATGTTGTGAAATCAACAATGGACCATTACGCGGCATCTAACCCGCTGAATAAAGAAGTGGTTCGTGAAGCTGGCGCATGGTTGGTGAACTTCAACAACACGCCGATTCTGTGGGCTATTCCGGTACTGGGTGTGGTTCTGCCTCTGCTGACCATTCTGACTGCACGTATGGATAAAGCGGCGTGGGCGTTTGTGTTCTCCTCCCTGACGCTGGCCTGCATCATCCTGACTGCCGGTATTGCAATGTTCCCGTTTGTGATGCCGTCCAGCACCATGATGAACGCAAGTCTGACAATGTGGGATGCAACTTCCAGCCAGCTGACGCTTAACGTCATGACCTGGGTTGCGGTGGTTCTGGTACCGATCATTCTGCTCTACACCGCCTGGTGCTACTGGAAAATGTTCGGTCGTATCACCAAAGAAGATATTGAACGTAACACCCACTCTCTGTACTAAGTAAGGAGCTAAAAATGTGGTATTTCGCATGGATTCTGGGAACGCTTCTTGCCTGTTCGTTTGGGGTAATCACCGCGCTGGCGCTTGAGCACGTCGAATCAGGCAAAGCCGGTCAAGAAGACATCTGATGAGTAAGATTATCGCAACCTTGTATGCGGTAATGGACAAGCGCCCCCTGCGGGCGCTTTCCTTCGTGATGGCGCTTCTGTTAGCAGGATGTATGTTTTGGGACCCGTCACGTTTCGCCGCGAAGACCAGTGAACTGGAAATCTGGCATGGTTTATTGCTGATGTGGGCCGTCTGTGCTGGTGTTATTCACGGCGTGGGCTTTCGTCCGCAGAAGGTTCTCTGGCAAGGGATTTTTTGCCCTTTGCTTGCCGATATTGTTCTCATTGTCGGGCTGATTTTCTTCTTCTTTTAAATCAGAATTCTCTTTAAAAATTTATGGGCCGCTTCAGGCCCATAAATTTTTACGCTCCCTTAACTTGCCCTCATTCCCAAACCTCAATCGCGCGCGTATAGTAGCAGCGTTTAAAAGCTCTAACTTTTGTTGCATTACCGGGATGTAAAGTGAATACAACGCTGTTTCGATGGCCGGTTCGCGTCTACTATGAAGATACCGATGCCGGTGGTGTGGTGTACCACGCCAGTTACGTCGCTTTTTATGAAAGAGCACGCACAGAGATGCTGCGTCATCATCACTTCAGTCAGCAGGCGCTGATGGCTGAACGCGTTGCCTTTGTGGTGCGTAAAATGACGGTGGAATATTATGCACCTGCGCGGCTCGACGATATGCTCGAAATACAGACTGAAATAACATCAATGCGTGGCACCTCTTTGGTTTTCACGCAACGTATTGTCAACGCCGAGAATACTTTGCTGAATGAAGCAGAGGTTCTGGTTGTTTGCGTTGACCCACTCAAAATGAAGCCTCGTGCGCTTCCCAAGTCTATTGTCGCGGAGTTTAAGCAGTGACTGACATGAATATCCTTGATTTGTTCCTGAAGGCTAGCCTTCTGGTTAAACTTATCATGTTGATTTTGATTGGTTTTTCAATCGCATCCTGGGCCATTATTATCCAGCGGACCCGTATTCTTAACGCAGCGGCGCGCGAAGCCGAAGCGTTTGAAGATAAATTCTGGTCTGGAATCGAACTTTCTCGCCTCTATCAAGAGAGCCAGGGGAAACGGGATAATCTGACCGGTTCGGAACAAATCTTTTACAGCGGGTTCAAAGAGTTTGTGCGCCTACATCGTGCCAATAGCCATGCGCCGGAAGCCGTAGTGGAAGGGGCGTCGCGAGCGATGCGTATTTCCATGAACCGTGAACTTGAAAATCTGGAAACGCACATTCCGTTCCTCGGTACGGTTGGCTCCATCAGCCCGTATATTGGTCTGTTTGGTACGGTCTGGGGGATCATGCACGCCTTTATCGCCCTCGGGGCGGTAAAACAAGCAACACTGCAAATGGTTGCGCCCGGTATCGCAGAAGCGTTGATTGCGACGGCAATTGGTCTGTTCGCCGCAATTCCGGCGGTAATGGCTTATAACCGCCTCAACCAGCGCGTAAACAAACTGGAACTGAATTACGACAACTTTATGGAAGAGTTTACCGCGATTCTGCACCGCCAGGCGTTTACCGTTAGCGAGAGCAACAAGGGGTAAGCCATGGCCAGAGCGCGTGGACGAGGTCGTCGCGATCTCAAGTCCGAAATCAACATTGTACCGTTGCTGGACGTACTGCTGGTGCTGTTGCTGATCTTTATGGCGACAGCGCCCATCATCACCCAGAGCGTGGAGGTCGATCTGCCAGACGCTACTGAATCACAGGCGGTGAGCAGTAACGATAATCCGCCAGTGATTGTTGAAGTGTCTGGTATTGGTCAGTACACCGTGGTGGTTGAGAAAGATCGCCTGGAGCGTTTACCACCAGAGCAGGTGGTGGCGGAAGTGTCCAGCCGTTTCAAGGCCAACCCGAAAACGGTCTTTCTGATCGGTGGCGCAAAAGATGTGCCTTACGATGAAATAATTAAAGCACTGAACTTGTTACATAGTGCGGGTGTGAAATCGGTTGGTTTAATGACGCAGCCTATCTAAACATCTGCGTTTCCCTTGCTTGAAAGAGAGCGGGTAACAGGCGAACAGTTTTTGGAAACCGAGAGTGTCAAAGGCAACCGAACAAAACGACAAGCTCAAGCGGGCGATAATTATTTCAGCAGTGCTGCATGTCATCTTATTTGCGGCGCTGATCTGGAGTTCGTTCGATGAGAATATAGAAGCTTCAGCCGGAGGCGGCGGTGGTTCGTCCATCGACGCTGTAATGGTTGATTCAGGTGCGGTAGTTGAGCAGTACAAACGCATGCAAAGCCAGGAATCAAGCGCGAAGCGTTCTGATGAGCAGCGCAAGATGAAGGAACAGCAGGCTGCGGAAGAACTGCGTGAGAAACAAGCGGCTGAACAGGAACGCCTGAAGCAACTTGAGAAAGAGCGGTTAGCGGCTCAGGAGCAGAAAAAGCAGGCTGAAGAAGCCGCAAAACAGGCCGAGTTAAAGCAGAAGCAAGCGGAAGAGGCGGCAGCGAAAGCGGCTGCAGATGCTAAAGCGAAGGCTGAAGCGGATGCAAAAGCTGCGGAAGAAGCAGCGAAGAAAGCGGCTGCAGACGCGAAGAAAAAAGCAGAAGCAGAAGCAGCCAAAGCCGCAGCCGAAGCGCAGAAAAAAGCCGAAGCAGCCGCTGCGGCGCTGAAGAAGAAAGCGGAAGCGGCAGAAGCAGCTGCAGCTGAAGCAAGAAAAAAAGCGGCAACTGAAGCTGCTGAAAAAACCAAGGCAGAAGCTGAGAAGAAAGCGGCTGCTGAAAAGGCAGCAGCTGATAAGAAAGCAGCGGCAGAGAAAGCTGCAGCCGACAAAAAAGCAGCAGAAAAAGCGGCTGCTGAAAAGGCAGCAGCTGATAAGAAAGCAGCGGCAGAAAAAGCCGCCGCAGACAAAAAAGCGGCAGCGGCAAAAGCTGCAGCTGAAAAAGCCGCTGCAGCAAAAGCGGCCGCAGAGGCAGATGATATTTTCGGTGAGCTAAGCTCTGGTAAGAATGCACCGAAAACGGGGGGAGGGGCGAAAGGGAACAATGCTTCGCCTGCCGGGAGTGGTAATACTAAAAACAATGGCGCATCAGGGGCCGATATCAATAACTATGCCGGGCAGATTAAATCTGCTATCGAAAGTAAGTTCTATGACGCATCGTCCTATGCAGGCAAGACCTGTACGCTGCGCATAAAACTGGCACCCGATGGTATGTTACTGGATATCAAACCTGAAGGTGGCGATCCCGCACTTTGTCAGGCTGCGTTGGCAGCAGCTAAACTTGCGAAGATCCCGAAACCACCAAGCCAGGCAGTATATGAAGTGTTCAAAAACGCGCCATTGGACTTCAAACCGTAATCGCGATGCTGACTGTTCCGACGGTCAACATCAGACACCGGTTGCCACGGGGTTCTGGTAGTTTTGTGTATTTTAGTTTGTTAACATTCTGCTAAATTATCGTGGGCCATCGGTCCAGATAAGGGAGATATGATGAAGCAGGCATTACGAGTAGCATTTGGTTTTCTCATACTGTGGGCATCAGTTCTGCATGCTGAAGTCCGCATTGTGATCGACAGCGGTGTAGATTCCGGTCGTCCTATTGGCGTTGTTCCTTTCCAGTGGGCGGGTCCTGGTGCAGCACCTGAAGATATTGGCGGCATCGTTGCTGCTGACTTGCGTAACAGCGGTAAATTTAATCCATTAGATCGCGCTCGTCTGCCACAGCAGCCGGGTAGTGCACAGGAAGTACAACCAGCAGCATGGTCTGCGCTGGGCATTGACGCTGTGGTTGTCGGCCAGGTCACTCCGAATCCGGACGGCTCTTACAATGTTGCTTATCAGCTGGTTGACACTGGCGGCGCACCGGGTACTGTACTTGCTCAGAACTCGTACAAAGTGAACAAGCAGTGGCTGCGTTATGCTGGTCATACCGCCAGTGATGAAGTGTTTGAAAAACTGACCGGCATTAAAGGTGCGTTCCGTACCCGTATTGCCTACGTTGTTCAGACCAATGGCGGTCAGTTCCCGTATGAACTGCGCGTATCTGACTATGACGGTTACAACCAGTTTGTCGTTCACCGTTCTCCGCAGCCGCTGATGTCTCCGGCGTGGTCACCAGACGGTTCTAAACTGGCCTATGTGACTTTCGAGAGCGGTCGTTCAGCGCTAGTTATTCAAACGCTGGCAAATGGTGCTGTACGTCAGGTGGCTTCATTCCCGCGTCACAACGGTGCACCTGCATTCTCGCCAGACGGCAGCAAACTGGCATTCGCCTTGTCGAAAACCGGTAGCCTGAACCTGTACGTAATGGATTTGGCTTCTGGTCAGATCCGCCAGGTGACTGATGGTCGCAGTAACAATACCGAACCGACCTGGTTCCCGGACAGCCAGAACCTGGCATTTACTTCTGACCAGGCCGGTCGTCCGCAGGTTTATAAAGTGAATATCAACGGCGGTGCGCCACAACGTATTACCTGGGAAGGTTCGCAGAACCAGGATGCGGATGTCAGCAGCGACGGTAAATTTATGGTAATGGTCAGCTCCAATGGTGGGCAGCAGCACATTGCCAAACAAGATCTGGCAACGGGAGGCGTACAAGTTCTGTCGTCCACGTTCCTGGATGAAACGCCAAGTCTGGCACCTAACGGCACTATGGTAATCTACAGCTCTTCTCAGGGGATGGGATCCGTGCTGAATTTGGTTTCTACAGATGGGCGTTTCAAAGCGCGTCTTCCGGCAACTGATGGACAGGTCAAATTCCCTGCCTGGTCGCCGTATCTGTGATAATAATTAATTGAATAGTAAAGGAATCATTGAAATGCAACTGAACAAAGTGCTGAAAGGGCTGATGATTGCTCTGCCTGTTATGGCAATTGCGGCATGTTCTTCCAACAAGAACGCCAGCAATGACGGCAGCGAAGGCATGCTGGGTGCCGGCACTGGTATGGATGCGAACGGCGGCAATGGCAACATGTCTTCCGAAGAGCAGGCTCGTCTGCAAATGCAACAGCTGCAGCAGAACAACATCGTTTACTTCGATCTGGACAAGTACGATATCCGTTCTGACTTCGCTCAAATGCTGGATGCACACGCAAACTTCCTGCGTAGCAACCCGTCTTACAAAGTCACCGTAGAAGGTCACGCGGACGAACGTGGTACTCCGGAATACAACATCTCCCTGGGTGAACGTCGTGCGAACGCCGTTAAGATGTACCTGCAGGGTAAAGGCGTTTCTGCAGACCAGATCTCCATCGTTTCTTACGGTAAAGAAAAACCTGCAGTACTGGGTCATGACGAAGCGGCATACTCCAAAAACCGTCGTGCGGTACTGGTTTACTAAGAGAATTGCATGAGCAGTAACTTCAGACATCAACTATTGAGTCTGTCGTTACTGGTTGGTATAGCGGCCCCCTGGGCCGCTTTTGCTCAGGCACCAATCAGTAGTGTCGGCTCAGGCTCGGTCGAAGACCGCGTCACTCAACTTGAGCGTATTTCTAATGCTCACAGCCAGCTTTTAACCCAACTCCAGCAACAACTCTCTGATAATCAATCCGATATTGATTCCCTGCGTGGTCAGATTCAGGAAAATCAGTATCAACTGAATCAGGTCGTGGAGCGGCAAAAGCAGATCCTGTTGCAGATCGATAGCCTCAGCAGCGGTGGTGCAGCGGCGCAATCAACCAGCGGCGATCAAAGCGGTGCGGCGGCATCAACGACGCCGACAGCTGATGCTGGTACTGCGAATGCTGGCGCGCCGGTGAAAAGCGGTGATGCAAACACGGATTACAATGCAGCTATTGCGCTGGTGCAGGATAAATCCCGCCAGGATGACGCAATGGTGGCATTTCAGAATTTCATCAAAAATTACCCTGATTCAACTTACCTGCCAAACGCCAATTATTGGCTGGGTCAGTTAAACTACAACAAGGGTAAAAAAGATGATGCGGCGTATTATTTTGCTTCGGTAGTGAAAAACTATCCGAAGTCACCGAAGGCTGCAGATGCGATGTTTAAAGTCGGCGTCATCATGCAGGACAAAGGTGACACCGCAAAAGCGAAAGCCGTATACCAGCAGGTTATCAGTAAATACCCTGGTACTGATGGCGCAAAACAGGCGCAAAAACGTCTGAACGCGATGTAATGCATAACACACGACCAGAAGTCGCATTATTTCTGGTCGTGTCGTGCGAATCATAAGCAGTTGAGTGATCTACATCGAAATTTTTGTTGCGCTCAAGTCTGAAATCAGTAATATATGCCGCCGTTGCCACGGGATATCAAACAAACCGAAAGCAACGAAAAAGTGGGTCGTTAGCTCAGTTGGTAGAGCAGTTGACTTTTAATCAATTGGTCGCAGGTTCGAATCCTGCACGACCCACCAATCGCTAAGGTGGAAGCGGTAGTAAAACGTGAAGGATAACGTTGCGTCAGCAACGGCCCGAAGGGCGAGACGAAGTCGAGTCATCCTGCACGACCCACCACTAACCTAGTTAGTTGTAGTATCCAGCGTAGTATCGGGTGATTAGCTCAGCTGGGAGAGCACCTCCCTTACAAGGAGGGGGTCGGCGGTTCGATCCCGTCATCACCCACCAC